>JBDTOS010000097.1:0-8835 GCA_039933095.1 Dokdonella sp. | reverse complement strand
ACCAGGCGATTGCAGCATCGGCTAGCCAAGGTCGAGCGACGCCTGCATCTGCTCGAAGGGTTGCGCATCGCGTATCTGAATCTCGATGAAGTCATCCGCATCATTCGCGCCGAGGAAGAACCCAAGCCGGCCCTGATCAAACGCTTCAAGCTCAGCGAGGAACAAGCCGACTACATTCTCGAAACCCGCCTGCGTCAGCTCGCGCGGCTTGAGGAAATGAAGATCCTTGGCGAGCGCGACGAACTTGAACTGGAGCGTGCGCGCATCACCACTCTGCTCGGCTCCAAGGCGCGCCTGAAAACCCTGATCAAGGACGAGTTGCGCGACGACGCGAAAAAGTACGGTGACGATCGCCGATCGCCCTTGGTCGCGCGTGCCGCCGCACAGGCACTCGACGAGGCTGCACTGGTGGTCAGCGAGCCGGTTACCGTCGTGCTTTCAACCAAGGGTTGGGTGCGCGCGGCCAAGGGCCACGACATCGACGCGCCGGCACTGAGTTACCGCGAAGGCGACGAGTATCTCGCCGCTGTGTCAGGGCGCACGACTCAACAGGTCGCCTTCATCGATTCGACCGGACGCAGCTATTCAACCCCCGCGCACAGCTTGCCGTCGGCGCGTGGCAATGGCGAACCGCTGAGCGGACGTTTCAGCCTTCCGCACGGCGCGCGTTTCGACGCGGTCGCGATTGGCGATGCAACGGCAAAGTTCGTCCTCGCGTCCGATCGCGGCTATGGTTTTGTGACGAAATTCGAGGCCCTGCTGGGAAACAAGAAAGCCGGCAAGCAGCTCATCAATATCGACAAAGACTCACACGTGCTTGCGCCGGCAGCGGTCGCCGATAGCGCGCGCGATCGCATCGTCGTTGCCACCAGCGCCGGTCACCTGCTGATGTTCTCGGTCGCCGAATTGCCCGAACTCGACAAAGGCGGCAAGGGCAACAAGCTGATTGAAATACCCAAGGCGAAACTGGCAGCCGGCGAGCGCGTGGTCGGCGTTGCCGTGGTGGCGGAAGGCAGCGGTGAGGCGACCCTGTTCGCTGGTCAACGCAAACTGATATTGAAGTGGGCCGATCTGGTCGAATACGGCGGCAATCGCGCCACCCGCGGTAGCCTGTTGCCACGCGGATTTCAGCGCGTCGAGCGGATTGGCAGCAACGCCTGATCCGCTTAGCCGACCGCGTCGCATCGCGCTATCATCGGTGCGAACAATACATATATGTTCGGGGGAACGATGCCCACCGCAGCGGATTTCACCGAGTTGCTGGCAGCGTCGCATGGCGGTGATCACGCTGCGTGGTCGCGCCTGGTTTTGCTCGTCTACACCGATTTGCGCCGGCTCGCCCGCCGCCGCGGCAGCGCCGACGCGATTCCGACCACGCTCGGCACCACCGGGCTCGTGCACGAATGCTATCTGCGTCTGGCTGGCTCGCCGTTCGAGCATGTCCAAGATCGCGGCCACTTCTTCAATCTGGCCAGCCGCATCATGCGCCAGATCCTGTGCGACTACGCGCGCAGGAATCTGCGTGCGAAACGCGGTGGCGGGAGCGACCATGAAGACATCGATGCGCTCGATATCGCGCTCGACGGCGAAGTCGAAGACCTGGTTGCCCTCGATAATCTGTTGCATCGTCTGGACGCGGAAAACCCGGCCTGGGCCAAGGCATTCGAGTGTCGGTTCTTTGCCGGATTGACCGACGAGGAAACCGCCGAAGCAATGGAGATACCGTTGCGTACTGCCCAGCGCAACTGGCATGCGGCGCGCGAATGGCTTGCCGAACGCATGAGCTGACTGACGCACCGAAACAGGGGAGCAATCGTGGCAGCCAATGACAAGAAGGACTTTCTCGTTCCGGGCGGCGGGCTGCGCAGCAATCTGCTGTCGCGCGCGGTAGGCGAAATCGACAGTGCGCAGGACACCGCCGACCGCCTCCGTCACGACCGTGAAGACGCCGATCTCGTTGGCACCTGGATCGGCCCTTACCATCTGCTCAGCCTGCTCGGCTCTGGCGGCATGGGTTCGGTGTATCTGGCCGATCAGACCGATGACTCGATCAGCCGTCGGGTTGCGCTGAAGGTATTGCGAGAGGCCGGATTCAGTCGCGATGCGCGCGCGCGGTTTGCCCGTGAGCGCCGGATTCTCGCCAGCCTCGCGCATCCGAATATCGCCGCGCTGTACGACAGCGGCGAGACCGAGGCGGGTGTCCAGTACTACACCATGGAACACGTTGAAGGGTCCCGGATCAATGAGTACTGCCGCGAACAAGTTCCGACCGTTGCAGGCCGCGTCGCTCTCTTGCGCGATGTCGCCAGCGCGCTCGCCTGTGCACACCGAAGCCTGATCATTCACCGCGACATCAAGCCATCCAACGTGCTGGTGAGCGGCGACGGCCACGTCAAGCTGCTGGATTTCGGTGTGGCCAAATCGCTGGTCGAGTCGACCGATGCAAGTCTGACCCGGAAATCGATCGGGCCGATGACGCCGCAATTCGCCGCGCCCGAACAGTTTCGAGGCGACACCCTCACAGTCGCGACCGATGTCTACCAGTTCGGCGTATTGATGTTCCATGTTCTCACCGGCCGCCTGCCGTTGCGGGCCGATCCGGGCGATCCGGTCGCCTGGGCGCGCGCGGTAGCCGAGGAAGAGCCGCTCAGCCTGACCCGAGCGTTGAGCCTGACTACGCAGCAGACTGTTGGCGGCGATCAAACGTCGCGCTGGCGCACCGAGCGCATCAGCGGAACCCGTTATGCGCTCGCTGGCGATCTCGAAGCGATTGCCGGCAAGGCGCTGGCCAAAGAACCCGACCAGCGTTACGCGTCGATGGAAGCGCTCAATGCCGATCTCAGCGCGTACATGGAGGGACGCCCGGTCCAAGCCCGTCGTGCAGGAGCGTTGTATCGCGTCCGTCGTTTTGTTGGGCGCAACCGGGCGGCGTCGATAGTCGCAGCGCTGGCGGTCGCAGCCATTACCATCGGTGGTTGGCTGGCGATTGATCGTCTGCGAGTGGAGCGCGATCGCGCCACGGCTGCATCGGAAACATCGCGGGCGACGGCCGATTTTCTTGTCGGCTTGTTCGCCGTGGCCGATCCGGGCGAGAACCGCGGCGAGCGCCTGACCGCGAACCAGATTCTCGAACGTGGCGAACAGCAACTACAGAGCCACGCGAGCGACAGCCCGTCCATCAACGCCGCGGTCGCTATCGAGATCGGGCGCGTCTATATATCGCTCGGAGAACTTGAGCGAGCCAAAACAACCCTCGCAACCGCGATCGACCGCGGCAAAGCCTTGCCGTCTTCCTCGCCCCTGCTGGCGCGACTACTGTTGCTGCATGGATGGGCGGAATATCTGTCCGCCGTCTACCCGGCCGCAGAGCACGACTACGACCGAGCGAGCAGTTTGGTTCCCTTGATTGGCGATGCACGCGAGCGCGACGCCGAGGCCGGCGCTCTCGCCCAACGCCAGGCCTCGCTCGCGCGGCGAACCGGAAAGTTGCAGGAAGCATCCAACCTCGTGCTTCAGGCGATCGAGCTGACATCCCGGGCAAATGGACCTGCCCACGTCAGCCTCGGCCCGATCTGGAACGAACTTGGTCTTATCGAGCGCAATCGGGGCGATCACACGGCGTCCATCGCCGCCTACAAGCATGCACTCGACATCTATCGCGTGCAGCTTGGCGAGGTGAATATCCGCACGCTCGGCACCGAGGCGAATCTCGCCGAGATCCTGATGTTCGACGATCGCGACGCCGAAGCTGAAAAACTTCTGGTCGATGGCACCGCCCAAGCGCGCAAGCTTCAGGGCGGTCCTACCTCGTTTCTGGCCGGAAACCTAGACCTGTTGTCGCAAATTCGGCTTGATCAGAATCGCAACGAGGACGCAGCACAACTTGCCGAGGAATCTGATCAAATCTACGTCGCGCTGTATGGGCGCAAACATAACTACCGTGCGTTCCCGCTGGTTCATCTTGGCAAAGCTCGCTTGGCATTGAAGGATGGACCGGCTGCGCTGGCGGCGTTCAACGAAGCGCTGGAGCTGCGTCGCAACGCATTCGGCAACGAGCATGCCGACACCGCGAATGCGTTGCGCAATCTTGGCAAAGCCGAACTCCAGCTTGGCAATCCGGAACATGCCGTCAACCACCTGCGCGAAGCAGTCACCACGTATGAACACGTGCTGCCGGCAGGCCACATCGACATTCCACGCGCACGCTTCCTGTTGATCGACGCATTGATCGCTCTGAATCGACATGCGGAAGGTGTAGCGGAATTCGCCAAGGCCGAGTTAGAAATGAACGTGTCGCGCGATGTTTCCACAGATGATCGCGAGACCGTGACGCGCCTTGCCGCTGTATTCGGCGCACACGAAAAACGCTAACGATCGAGTGGTTCCCGGTGCACCGCAATTTCAGTTGAAGCCTTCCATCAGTATCACGTCATGGCCGTAGGCGCCATAGTCCACGGTGCCGGCCACGACGCGCGGTAACCCATCGAGATCATAGTTCGCGATTCCGCCAAATGGGGTTGTTGTCCCGGCGTTGATCAATGGCGAATCAAGGCGAAGGTGGAAGTCCGACGCGCTGCGAAAACCAGGATCGACCGATAGCGTCAGTGGCACACCGATCGCCGTATGCGGCGTTCCCATCATGCGTTCGACATCGTTGTACGCGAAGTTTTCCTGTTCGCCGGTAACGATATCGAACTGATCGGATGTCGTGTTACCCCAGAAAATATTGTTGCTGAACCCCCAACTCGTACCGGTTCGGACGACCGTTGCTGCTAATCCGACGATGGTGGTGGCTGCGCTGTTCCCGATGAAGGTATTGCTGATCAGGTCCTTCGACAACCCTAGGGGTCCGTGTGCCAATGCCGACCCATAGTCGCTGCTGTTGCCGACAAAGAGACTGTTGCGCACGGTGCTGGAACTGGTCTGACTACCGGGCGTGATACTCAGCGCACCGCCGCCACCCGAGGCGACGTTGTCGCGGAAGATGACTCGGTCGATGAGGATGCTGCCGGTGAAGGTGTTGCTGGCATCGATCGCCAGCGCACCGCCACTTTGAAAAGGCATTTGATCACGATGTCCGGCGACGAAGGTCAGATTCTGTACGGAGATGACTCCCCCATTGGTACCGCCATGAATCGACATGCCCGGATTGACGCCCGCGCCATCGATTCTCGTCAGCCTTGGATCGGGCCGCGTCGATGCAACACAATTCCCGGCCACGACCTTGTATCCACCGACAATCACGAGGTGGTCTCCACTTCCTTGGACGGTTGTGATGAAGCCCGTCGGCGGCGACGCGTACGTCCCCGCCGCGAGAAATACGAAGTCAGTATTCCCATCCCCTGCGGTTGTTGCGAGCACGCTCACAAACTGAGCCGCGTCGGACACGCAATGGTGGACGACCGCTGCCGATACCGTGGTCGGGCCGGCCAGCGCGAAGCCGATCCCTGCGATAGTCACGATCCTTGCACGGCAGTGTTTTCTAGGTGACTTGGTCAATCGAAGGTCGTTAGGCATGAGCAGTTTTCCCATCGGGTAGTCGATGTTTTCGGCATCTCACCGCGGGATTGCGGCTACGTATGCTGAATACGCCATTTGATGGCGGAGTCCGCCATCTGGATTTCAATGGGTCGAACGCAAAGAGAGACCGGCTCAGCCGCCGACCGCCCAAGGGACACGCAACGGCAGCTGTTTCCAGGGGACCGGGCTATGCTTCGCCGATGATCAAACGGAGTCTGCCCATGCGTTGGTTGCGCCGTATTGTTGTCGTGCTCTTGTGTGCGGCGGCTCTCGCAGTCTTGTCCGCGTGGCTCTGCCTGCGCGGCAGCCTGCCGCGGCTTGATGGTCAGATCGAAGCGCGGGCGCTGTCTGCTGCGGCGAGCGTCGAGCGCGATGCGCTGGGCACAGTGACGATCCGCGCGCAGAACCGCAATGACATCGCCTGGACGCTCGGCTACGTGCACGCACAGGAACGTTTTTTCGAGATGGACCTGATGCGGCGACGCGCAGCCGGCGAGTTGGCTGAATTGTTCGGCGCGGCGGCGGTTCCGCTCGATCGCAAGGCGCGAGTGCATCGCATGCGCACTCGCGCGGAAGCGGCGATGGAGCAATTGAATGCGGCCGACCGTGCGCAGATCGATGCCTATCGCGACGGCGTCAATCGCGGCCTCGCCGATCTGTCGGTGCGCGCATTTCCGTACCTGTTGACTGGCAACGTCCCCGTGCCGTGGCGGAGCGAGGGTTCGCTGCTGGTCGTCGATGCGATGTTTTTCGCGCTCAACGATGGCGACAATGCACGAGAGCTTGCTTTCGCGCGCATGCATGCCGCCTTGCCGGAATCCGCGCATCGATTTCTGACTGCAAGTGGTGGCGAACTCGATGCACCGATCAGTGGTGACCCATTGCAATGGCCGGATCCGCCGACGCCTGACGAACTCGATCTGCGCGCTCTTGACCCGGCTTTGCTCAAACCGGCAAAGCCAGGAAGCGAAAAGATTCCGGGCAGCAATGGATTCGCGGTCGGAGGTGCCGTCACCGGAGGTGCCGCAATCGTCGCTAACGATATGCATCTCGATCTGCGCGTGCCGAATATCTGGTTTCGCGCACGGTTGATCTATCCTGAGGCGATCTCGCCCACGTCAGGCGACACTGTCCGCAACATCGATATCAGTGGTGCGTCCCTGCCTGGCACGCCGGCTATCGTTGCTGGCAGCAACGGGTACGTCGCCTGGGGCTTCACCAATAGCTATATCGATACGGCCGATTGGGTACGCGTCGACGTCGATCCCGCTGACGCTGCGCGCTATCGCACACCTGACGGTTGGCAGCCGATCGTCGTGCAGCATGAAACGATCCGTGTTCACGGCGCACCCGACGAGAAATTCGACGTGCGGGAAACGCGATGGGGTCCGATCATGGCAGCGGACGTCGATGGCACGCCGCTGGCGCTGGCGTGGACAGCGCAGCAAGTCGGTGGTGTCGATCTGAATCTGTTGCGGCTTGAACGCGCGCACGATGCAACGGAAGCGATGGACGTAGCTCAGCACACGGGCATGCCGCCACAAAATTTCGTGGTCGGCGACAGCGCCGGAAATGTCGGCTGGACGATTTCCGGTCAGATCCCGCGTCGCAGCGGCGGCTACGATCCCTTGCGGCCGTCGGACTGGAGCGTGGCCAACATCGGTTGGAACGGCTGGTTGCCAGCCGGCGAACATCCCGCCGTGATCAATCCGGTCGATGCGCGTATCTGGACGGCCAATCAGCGCGTTGTCGGCGACTCGGCACTGACCCTGATCCGCGATGGAGGCTACGATCTCGGTGCCCGCGCAGCGGCGATTCGCAATGATTTACGCGAACGCGATCATTTCAATCCGGCTGACATGCTTGCAATCCAGCTCGATGATCGCGCGGTGTTCCTGACGCGCTGGAAGGATCTACTCGCGAATGAACTGGAGCGCGCACCGGTCTCGCCACTGCGCGATCGCTTGCGCGCCGCTCTCGCGGATTGGAATGGTCGCGCGGATATTGATTCAGTGGGATATCGCGTGGTGCGCGCCTGGCGCAGCGAGGTGACGGATAGCGTTCTCTCCGGGTTTGCAGCCGCAGTGCGAAAGCGCTTTCCGGATTTCATGCTGCCGCGGATGACTCAGGCCGAACAGGCCGTGTGGATTCTGATTCAGCAACGGCCGGCGCACTTGCTGCCACCAGGGACAAAAAACTGGGACAGCTTGCTGATCGATGCGGCGCTGCGAGTCGGCGAAAAACTCGACGCGCAGCCGGGCGGAATGTCCGCTCGCAGCTGGGGCGAGCGCAATACGATCCAGATTCGGCATCCGCTGTCACGCGCGTTGCCGGGATTTCTGGCGCGCCTGCTCGACATGCCGGCCGAGCCGCTACCCGGCGATTCGAATTTGCCGCGTGTGCAGGGGCCGGATTTCGGTGCGTCCGAACGCTTCGCCGTTGCGCCGGGCGACGAAGAGCACGGTTATTTCATGATGCCGGGCGGCCAGAGCGGACACCCGCTATCGCCGTACTACGGCGCTGGCCACGCTGACTGGACGCGGGGGAAGCCGACCCCGTTTTTGCCAGGGCCGGCGCAGCACACGCTGTTACTTGCTCCAGTCCAATAAACCTGGCGTTGCCGATGTTGGCGCGGCCGAATCGAAATTGCCATCGAGAATCTGATCGCTGGACGGACCAAGCACCACTGCTTCGTAACTCACTGGATCGCCAGTCTCAGCGACATGCAGGCTGGTCGTGATATTGATGGGCGCGGCATTGGCGACGAACGAGAACTTGTACAGCGTGCCCCAGTTCAGTGGGTTGAGCACCGGCGGCACATTCACGATCGGTGTCGGGTTAACCGGTGCCGTCCAGGTAACCGGTCCACCGCCCACGGAGCCAGTCCAATCGTTCGATGTATCGAGGTCGCCATCGTCAAACACGAGATTGCTCACCGTGACGCTTGGCGCAATCAATACGCGGAACCGATCGAAGCCGAAGTTGTGGAAAAGGTGAATATTGGGAGCGATGCTGTGAGCCGGATCGATCAGCCCACGTGCGAAGTCAAGATTCATCACCGCGTAGTCATAACGCCAGTTGCCGCCGCCCAGGTCGGTCGCCTTGACCGCAACCTTGGCGTGCCCTTCGCTGTTGGCAATCTCGGCGGATTTAGCATTCGCCGGCGGTGCCGTCGGGCTTACCCAGCGATCAATCGCCGGTCCGAGTCGGTAATTGGCCTGCGCGTAGAACGCCCAGTTGTGGCTGGCCATGTTCCAGGTTGGAACACCGGTCACCGTCGCCATCGAGTTGTAGATATCGATGTCGTCGCGGGCG
>JBDTOS010000096.1:0-8869 GCA_039933095.1 Dokdonella sp. | reverse complement strand
CGGGCACCGCGATCAGCGCGCCGTCGCCAATTCCAAGATTGGCAAACTGCGGCGCGGAGGCTGGATCCCGGCCAAGATCAGAAAAGTCGATATCGCTGAAACGCAGGTTGCGACCCGCAGCGGTGATGCGCTCGGCGCGGCGCGAATCCGGTGCAGCGAATGTCCAGG
The DNA here is from genome assembly GCA_039933095.1 of Dokdonella sp. Lineage (GTDB taxonomy): Bacteria > Pseudomonadota > Gammaproteobacteria > Xanthomonadales > Rhodanobacteraceae > Dokdonella. The sequence continues at coordinate 8,701 of JBDTOS010000096.1, read as the reverse complement.
TCCCGGCCCAAGCGATCAGCTCGTCGAGATTGCGATCGTGGTCGGTCACATTCGGATCGAGCGTGTAATCGGGATCGGCGGCGACACCGATACCGCCTACCGGTGTGCCGGCGAGATACAGCGGGAAGCCGCCAGGATCAGCGCTCAGGCCAAGCGGCGACCGATGCGGGCCGATGCTGACACCGGCGCGACTGACGAAATCCGAACACGGCAACTGCGAAACTTGCACGCCGAACAGCGGTCCGCCAGCGGCATTCAACTCGCCGGGATTGAAATGCTCCTGAACGATCTGGCTCGCGGTGCGCGTCGAAAACGCATTGCCTTCGGACGACAAGTACGCGCCGGTGATGGCCTTGGCGATCGCGGCGAATTCAGCGGGTACATCCAGGCCTTCAAGTCCGCCGCTGACACCGCGCGCGGTGCCGATGCGCACTGTCGCCCGCGCTCCGTTCATGCGATACACGCCGAGCACATTGCCGACCCGATCGACGACGGCAATGGTTGCTTTCGCGCCCTGTACCTGTGCTTCGTTGACTGCCTGCACGATAACCTGCTGCACATCGGCAGTGCGTAGAAAACTGCTGGCGGTCGCGCAGTGTCCGGTACAGCCCACAGATGGCGGAACGTTTGGCGGCGGTGGCGCGCTGCCGGCGCTTGGCGGCGAATTGCCACCGCCACCGCACGCAGCAATGCCGAGCAGGGCGAGCATCGAGACGAGCGTTCGCATGCGCATGGATTCGCTCCTCATGGCGATACCGCCGCTTTTTCGGTTACGGCCTGCGTCGTCGAGCCGTGATAGACATGACACAGCGTGCAATCACTGGCGACCACGCCGCGCTTGTGGACAACGCTTTGATGGCAGGTGCGGCAGGTGGCGATGCCGGGAATCAGCAGATCGCTCGCACTTGCCGATTGTGGCGCGCGTGCGTGGCAATCGACGCACAGCATGCTGGCGTGCTTGAGATGATTGAACAGCGCGGCGCTATACCAGCTACCGGCAACGCGAACCGGTGCAATCACGTAGTCGGGGTTTTCCGTGGTCGGTGCCGTCACTGTATGGCAGGTCACGCAGGCCTGTCCGGTGAACAGGCTTTCGGCAACACCGCGTGCCTTGTCGCGCGCCCACTCCAGCGCCTGCTGCTTCTGGGCAACTGGCAAGGGCGGACTGCCGGGACGTCGACGCTGCTGCACCGGCGCGGGCGCGCTGCTCTGCGCATAACCACCTTCGAGCGCGCGCTTCGCATAGTGTCCATTCAGCGTGTAGACCACCTCGGCGACGCGGCCATGCACCACCTCGCGTTCCGGTTCGATCGGATCGAAACTGAGCTTGTGGCAATCATGGCAATCTCTCTCGAATGCGATCGGCTGCATACGCGCGCCACCCGGTTCGATCTGATGACAATTGATGCATTCGAGCTTGCGTGGACCGTTCGGTGTTTCCAGCCCACCAGCGACCAGATGCTTCTGGTGATTGAACTTGAGTCCCGAATGCTCGATCAGGTCGACATTCCACTGCATGGTCTCTGCCTGCAGTTGGCCATCGGCTGCGACAACCGGCATCTGCAATCGAAACTCGCCGTGATCGCGACCGAAATCGCTGGCATTCGCAAGTTTGCTCACGCCACTGGTTGTGTCTTGCAGACTGCGATGGCAGTCGCTGCACAGCGATGTGGCGTTGGCGAAGCGCAAGCCATGCACGCCGCGATGTTCCTCGTGGCATCCACCGCAGCGATCCATGTTTAACGCCGGCAGACCGAAGCGTTCGGCGTCGGCGTGCGCATGCACGCTCTGGTGACATTCGTGACAACCGGCCTCGGTCGTTCGCGCGAACGTCTGCGTGTGGCAGCGCGTGCAATCGGCCGCGATACCTTGATGTGCAGCGTCGAGGGTGCCGGGACTCCACGCCGTCGTCCCCGGCAGCGGCAATACGCGCAGCGCCGGCTGGTAGTGCATCGCCATCGGCACGAGCAGGGCGAACACCAGAACAGCGACGAAGCCGACCCATGCCCACAGGCGTTTGCTCGGACGGTGCTTACCAGCGCTGGCGGCAGTGGAGAACTCGATCGATGGTGCCGAATCGGTCTGCTCCAATGCAGCGTCGTAGCCGCTGACCTTGATCGGTTTCAAGGTGACCGGGCCGATTTCGATCACCGCGCCGATGGCGACAGTCGCACCCTGGCCGACTTCGCCATTGATGCGCACGCCGGCTGCCGACAAGGCCTCAACGCGATATCGGCCGCGCCCGCTGACTGTGATGCGCGCATGGCGCTGGGCGACGCGGATATCGTTTATGCAGATCGACTGGTCGGTGGCGCGACCGATCGTCAGCGCTTCGGCGTCGATCGTCGAATCGGCAACATTGACCTCATTGCCAGCCTTGCGGATCACGCGTCGGAGCAGCCAGCGCATCGCCCGTTACCAGTAGAAAAACACGGCAACGATGTGCGCGATCAACGCGGCCAGCAATGCAAACGACAACGGCACATGCACATACAGCCACAACTCCAGCAAAGCCTGAAGCTGCACGTCGCGCACGATGCGACGCGCCAGTTCATGTTTCTGCGCGAGCAGGTCGATCAACGAGCGTAGATTGCCGATCGATGTGTCGTCCTGGCTGTGGGCGAGGTAGTCGACCATCGCAAACATGGTCTGGCCAGCCGCCGGCGCCTGTACCGGCTGTGCCGGCATCGCAAGGACAGTCTGACGTTCGACAATCGCTTCGCGTATCTGCGTGATTGCCGCGACACTGCCGTCGCGCGCACGTAATTCCGATAACAGTCCCTTGCCGCCGAGCCGAGTGCGTGCGATCGAGCGCAGCACGATGGCGTGCAGTTTCGGATCGATGCGATCGGCGGTGGTCAGCGCGCGTTGGTCGATATCGGCAATCCGTTGCAACATTGCGTCGCGCGATGCGCCATCGCGATTGCGGGTCATGAAGGCCGGATAGCGCAGATACGCAAACACACCGAAAAACCCCGATCCGATGACCAGGAACATCAGGACCAGCAACAGCGTATGCACATTCCAGCCGACACGAAATCCGGCGTGCAACAGGGCGATCGGAATCAAAGCGGTGCCGAGATAGACATGCGCCGACGCCCAACCTTGTACCGTTCCCAGCCTACTCGCGTAACTGCGTTTTCGAATGCCGAGCAGCATCAGCCAGACGATCAATAGCGCAGCGGTTGTGCCGAGCGTGTAGCCGAGCCAAGTGCCACCATTCGCGACCGGCGTCGAGCGATCCGCGAGATAAGCGATCAATGCGAGCGCGCTCAGGCCGAGTGCGACCCACAGATAACGCGCTCCGGCGACGCGCAGCAGCGATTCATGGCGCGATGCGCCGCGCTTCGCCAGCGCCGCGCGAACGCTAGCGGCGCGAGCGGGCATACGCGGGGAACGCTTCTGGAGTGATGCGAATTGCCGCGCCGGTCGGGCAGGCGCGCACGCAGGCCGCGCCACCGGGCTGGTCTTTGCACATATCGCACTTGACTGCTTTCTTGGGTTTGCCGGATTTGCTCTTTGCCGAACCTTTTTTCTTTTCAGCGGGTGGGTCGCCAGGCGCGCGTCCGAATCCGGTGGCCAGCCACGCCAACAGGCTCGGAGGCTTGGCGTCCTCGCCAGCCATTGCGATCACGCCATACGGGCAGTTGCGCTCGCAATTGCCGCAGCCGATGCAGTTGTCGCCGATGAATACTTCGCCGTTCGGTGCTCGATGGATCGCGTCGGGCGGGCAATCCTTCATGCAATGCGGGTGCTCGCAATGACGGCAACTGGTCGGCACGTGCACCTGTGCAAAGGTTGCCCCGGCTTCGCGATTCAGCCGCGAATGGCCACCGTGGGTTTCCGCGCAGGCGCGCTCGCAGTGATTGCAGCGCACACACAAGGATTCATCGATCAACAGGATGTCGGTCGCTTCACCGGCACCCTGCGAAATCAGGAACGAAATGATGTCGCCATCGTCAGGCATCGACTGCATCGCGACATTGGCCGCCGTGCGATCGCGATATTCCTTCTGCAGTTGCAGTTTCAGAAGCGGTACGCGACGTACCAGTGTGTTGAACGCGGCGCCGTCGAGGCGGATCGTTTCGGTTGCGATCGCGGCGCGCGCAGTGGCCGATCGTTTGGAATTGCCGAGCAAGGCCATCTCGCCGACATAGTTGCCGGCCGGTACGTACGAAAGCACGACTTCGCGGCCGCCGATCTCGCGCGAAATGGTCAGACTGCCGGAGCGAACGAGATGCAGGCAATCCCCATCCTCGCCTTCGCGAAACAGGACATCACCGGCCTTGTAGCGCTCGATCCGGGCACCGGCGACCAGCTCGGCAAGTTGCGCAGTGCTGCCTTCGGGAAACAGGCGCGACTGTACGGCGCGCTGGATGAATGCACGATCGATCGCTGCTTTTACGGCCGCGTTCGAATTGATCAAGGTCATGATCGTGCGGCGTGGCGTCTCGATCAGAACACAGCCTGCACCAGCAAGCACGGTCGCTGAGCGACGGCGTCCGGAAATCAGACTCATCTCGCCGAAAAACTCGCCGCGACCCAGCTGTGGGCGCTGCTTGCGATCAGGCAGGTCGATCTCGACTGTACCATCGAGAATGCTGAAAAACGTGTCAGTAAAATCGTTCTTCAGAAAAACTGGTTCGCCCGCTTTGGGGGTGCGGATATCCGAGCCGAGCAACAACTCGCGCAATTGCAGCGTACCGACATCGGCAAACAGCGGGATCGCGCCCTGGATACGCGCGATCATCGCATCGACATCACGGAAGCCGACAACACCGGCAAACTTCGCCTTGAGCAGCGGCGCATCGGCTGGTTCAACCGCCGCGCCAACGATGTACTCGACGACTTCGTAACCCTGATTCATCGCCTGCTTGATCAGCGGATAACCGCCGAGTGCACCGACGATGTACAGACCCGGTACATTTGATTCGTAGCGCGGACTCAATTGCGGCACTGCCACCGGATCGTTGCTCGGAAACTGCACGCCGCAGGCTTCGACGAACGCACGCGGTGCGGTAGCACCGAGCCGGGCGATCAACCGATCGATCGGAATTTGCGTCTCGCCTTTCGGGGTTTCGAGCACGAGCAGGCCGGGCTTCGCTCCCTCGGCACACTCGACCCGCAGCGGTGCCGAACCGTAGTGGCATTCGATGCGGCCATCCTCGATCGCCTTAAGCATGGCCAGGAGGTTGCCTTCCTTGGCGCGCGCGAATTCGTCGCGTCGATTGACGACTATGACGCGATTGTTTGCGGCGAGGGCGATAGCATTCTCGATCGCGGCATCGCCGGCACCGACAACGGCAATGGTTTCGCCGACGTATTCCCCGGGATCGTCGAGTTGGTACTGAACGAACTCGAAATCCTCGCCGGGTACGCCGAGCTTGCGCAGATTGCCTTGCAGGCCGATGCCGAGGACGACAGTGTCGGCTGTGATCGTCGTGCCGTTCGACGTCCGGATCGTGAAACCGCCTCCGGCCTGATCACGCTCGATCGCGGTGACTTCCATCCCGCGGCGCACGTTGATGCCGAGCTTCTTCCCAGTCGCATTCCAGGCTTCGAGAATGTCCTCGCGCGTGCCGGCTTCGAATGGCACAGCTGCGCGCAACGGCAATACGCCCGGTTCGGCCATGACGAACTTGCCGCGCTGGTAGCGAAAGATCGTGTTCGAGAGATGCGCCGCCGCTTCAAGCAGCAGATGTGGAAGTTTTCGTTCGGCGGCGCGTGCGGCAGCGCTGAGGCCGCCCGGACCGGAGCCGACAATTGCGATGCGGTAGTGCTCGCTCATCGAATCAATGCGCGTTGCGCATGCCTTGCAGGGCCGCGACGAAACGCGACATCGAATAGGCGCTGTCGCTCTTGATAGTCTCGTAAACGAGATCAAGCTGGCTGCGCATGGCGGCAATCTGCGTCGCATCGGTGCCGGCGTTCTCGTAGGCAACCAGCAGCGACTGCAAGGCCATTCCGGCCTGTTCGGCTGCGGCGAAATCGCGATACTCGCCGCGCTTGCCGTCGGCAATGATGCTGGCCAGAATGCGATCGAGTGCGGCGGCATCAAAGTCGAATGCGGCAACGCGATCGAAATCAGTCGTCAGAGTCGCGCGCAGGCGCTTTGTCGCCGCCATTGTCGCTTCACGGCTTTCGGTGGTCGCCCGATGCAAGGCACGAGTCTGATCCAGAAGCACTTTGCTCGCGGCCGGATCGATGGCTGTCATGACATGCCGGAACATCACCAGATTGGCATCGTTCAAACGCACCGTGCCCGGCCCGAGACCAGTGCCCTGGCGTGGCGCCCAACTGTGATCGCTCATGCGTTTGTGACAGGCATTGCAATCGAACAGTACAAGTTCGGGGAACAACCCGTGGTTGGCGAACTTCGGGTCGGATAACTGTGCGAGCAGACTGTCGGCAGCGACGCCCTGGCCGAGTGCCCAATCACGCACGCCGCTCCACGCTCCTTTACGCGCGACCCAACCATCGTCAATGCGGTAGTGCGGGTGCAACCATGTAAACGTGTCGAGTTCGAAGCTCAGGCGCGGATGTCCGGCGCCCATGATGCGATGGGTGATCGCACGATCCGGGGTGCCGACGTGACAGGACAGGCACAGGCGCGCACGTGCGAGCGGCTGGTCGGTCGGGTACAAACCCTTGCCGAGATTGTCGGCGTGTCTGGCATTTTTCGCCGCGTGCGACGCGATCCAGTCCGCCGCTCCGCCGTGGCAGGCTTCGCAGCCGACGCCGTCGTCGATCTGGAAGCGCTCGCCGCGTCGCGCGACCGGAACGTTTTCGGTATGGCAGTCGAGACAGACCTGCACCGTGGTCGGATCACCGAGGCCGAGCTTTGCCGTGATCGATCGTGCCGCAGGTGTTTGCAGGCGCGCGTAGGATTTCGAATGCGGATCGAATTCCTGCCAGGTCGCGAACTCGTTGCGCAACACCGCAGCGTCCTTGAACGGCTGCGCCGCGCCGTGACAAACGCTGTTGGAACAGCTCGCAACGCCAAGATGGGTGTGGGCATCGATCAGAGCGACGGCGCCCTCGGCACGAACGCCTTGGACGGGAATGAACACGACAAGCGCGAGCGTCGCCGCCAGCAGGAATCGATTCGCGCGAACATGAAACATGATCGCCACTCTCCGGCAGTTGCCGTCGCCGCGTGTCCATCCGCCAGCAAGAGCAAGTCACGCCAGTGCTGGGCAGACGTCACATGACAGCCCCTGTCACGCCCCGAGAAACCAAGTCTGCTCAGGCGGATTCACGCGCGCACTGTCGAGCGCATCACCGCAGCTCAATCATACCCGGAAGCCGTCGCGATGTTTGCCTCGCTTTACATTCTCGCTGTGCCCATCGTGCGCGCGCACGATCGCTGGCCTACAACGACTCAGCGATGGTTTGATAGGCGCGCTCGAATCGCGCATCGAGTTCGACTGAGCCTTCTGGAGACGCGCCGCCGACCCATCGCGTCAACAAGGCCTCGAATGCTTGTTCCGGAGTCACGTTTTGCTTGCCGCGCAGCTTGTCCGAGAGCCGCGCGACTTGCAGATCGAGCCGGCGCTGGCGATCCTCCGGCGGCGATTCGAGGCCGGCAAGTTGCTCCAACGCGATCAAGCAATCGCGTGCGGCGGCGCTATCTTCCACGCGATGTTCATTGGCGTTCGCTGTCCCGGAGATTGCCTGTTCGAACCGCGCAAGCAGCGCATCTTTCGCGAGATCGACCGGCGGCAGATCGGCCTGTTGTTCGCGCGTTGCATCGATGGTGAGTTCGCCATGCTCCAGCGCGCGGCACAGACGGTAGTGAGCAAGCCAGTGATCGTAGCGCGCGCGATGTTTGCGGCGGGCGCGCTGTTCGGCGGCTTCGCGCAGCGCGGATTGCGCGTCCCGATAGCGTCGTCGTAGTACCTCATCATTGACCGTCAGCGCGCGCCATGCGTCATCGATGTGGGCAACGGCTCCACGTTCAGGCGCGTCGTCTTTGCCCGCAAGCTGTTCCAGCGCGATGCACAGCGAGGCGGCATCATCGAGCTTGCGTTGCGCATCGGCGGCACCCTGAGCGCGCACTGCATCGACATTGGCGAATGCGGCATCGACCGCACCACGGAACAGTTTCCATTGCGCGTCGTCACGCTTGCGTCGACCTTGTCCTGTCGCTTGCCAGCGATGTTGCAATTCGCGTGCTCCGGAGGCGACTGTTTTCGCGTCGGTTTGCTGGCCAAGTTTTTTCGCTTCGTCGATCAATGCAGTTTTCGCTATTTCGACAGCGCTTTCGATTCCCGCAATGCGCGTATCAAGTGAGCCGAGCGCGTTCTTCAATTGTTCGGCAAGCGCCTTGCGTTCGCGCGGATCGACACCGTCGAGCGTGCGCAATGCAGCGGCACAATCACGGCGTAGCGCGACCATATCTCGGAGTGCGGCTTGCTCGTTTGCTTCTGCTACAGCGCGGCGGAGAAGATCTTCAATTGCCCCGCGCTGCGATTGGCGCAGTTCATCGCGCTTCTCGAAGTAGGGCCGCACCGGCTCAATCGCGAGTCGACATACCTTGCGAAATTGACGGGCGAGATGATCGGAAGTTGCGCTTCCGGCAGCGGGCACTTTCGTATCGCTGCTGGTCGACTTGTCGGCTGCGTCAAGTCGTGACCATTCGTTTTGCGCTTCGCGCACTCGCGTCGCTCAAACAGCTCGTCGAGGAAACCGCCACCAGGGT
>JBDTOS010000095.1:0-8885 GCA_039933095.1 Dokdonella sp. | reverse complement strand
TAGCTGCAACTCGTCGTTGCTCAAGCCGGTGCGCTCATTTCCGAATACGAGCGCAACCTCGCCACCTTTTCTCGCAATATCCAACACCTGCGCGGCAGCAGCGCGCGGATCGAATTCCGGCAGCTGCACGCCACGACGACGTGCTGTGGCGCCGATTGCAAATTGGCAATCGTTGATCGCCGTCGCAAGATCGTCGCTCAATCGGGCGTTTTCGAGCACCATGTCGGCGCCGGCCGCCAACGCCGTAGCCTCACTATGCGGAAACGAGTGCGGCGCAACGAGTTCCATCCGTTGCAAGCCCATGGTGCGCATGGCGCGCGCGGACGCACCGATATTGCCGGGGTGCGAAGTTCGCACAAGCACACAACGAATTCTCTGAACCGCAATTTCTACAGTCATTTTTGGCGCACGATGTTTCGGTGAATGTCCGAGCGCGGCGCACACGCGAAACGCAGCAACCTTGGGTCGGCGTCCCGGCTTCTGCTACTCTTTCCGGCCGCTCGCGCTCCGGTTTCACCTGTACCGGCGGCGTCGAACACCCAGGATTGTTCCGGAAATCGCATGCCCAGACCCGCAGTAAACGTGGCGATACGCGCTGCGCGCGCCGCCGGCCAGATCATTCTGCGCCACATGAACCGGCTGGACAGCCTCGACGTAGTCGAGAAACAACGCTACGACTTCGTGTCCGAAGTCGATCGAATGGCTGAAGCCGAAATCATACGCGAGTTGCGGCGCGCGTTTCCCGATCAGGCGATTCTTGCCGAGGAAAGCGGCGCATCCGGCAAGTCGCGCTTTGTCTGGATGATTGATCCACTCGACGGTACGCATAATTATCTGCGTGGTTTTGCGCATTTTTGCGTATCCATTGCGCAGGTCGAATCCGGCGATCCGCTGCATGCTGTGATCTACGATCCGCTGCGCGACGAATTGTTTACCGCCAGCAAGGGCGATGGTGCATTTCTGAACGATCGCCGCATGCGTGTGGGCAAGCGCGACAAGCTCGATGGCGCACTGCTCGCAACTGGGTTCCCGTTCCGCCAACGCCAGCATCTCGACGTGCAATGGGCAATGACTCGGTCAATGCTGGTGGACGCCGGAGCAGAGGATTTTCGACGCACCGGTTCTGCGGCACTCGACCTCGCTTACGTCGCCGCAGGTCGCATGGACGGCTATTTCGAGTTTGGGCTCAACCCTTGGGACATGGCCGCTGGCTGCCTGCTGGTGCGTGAAGCGGGTGGACGTTACTGCGATTTTGCCGGGCGCGAGGGACTGCCTGGAGATGGAAATATCGTTGCCGGCAATATCAAGGTTGTCGACGCCATGCTCGCCTCGATCACACCAGCCTGGAAAGCCACGCAAACCTGAGTGATTAGGCACGCGTCAGCTGAATTCATTGGCTACTTGCTCATTGCTGATAAAAAATCAGCACCGACAAAATCATCGCTCATAAAAAAGGCCCGACTCGCGTCGGGCCTTTTGTGTTGCAACTAACTTGAACCCTTACTGGTTCTCGACCTGCAACTCAGTGCGACGGTTGCGAGCGCGGCCTTCCTTGGTGGCATTGGTGTCAATCGGCTTCGATTCACCGAAACCAACCACGCCGGTGATCTGGCTGGCGTTGACACCGTGTGCGACCAAATAGTCATTCACGATCTGCGCGCGGCGCTCCGAGAGCTTCTGGTTGTAGGCGTCGGAACCGACACTGTCGGTATGACCGTCGAGTTCAACCTTCACGTCCGGGTTACGCTGCAGCACTTCCACGGCCTGATCGAGAATCGCGATCGAGTCGGCGGTCGGTACTTGCAGGGTCGGGTTGATGTTGTTCTCGCCCGATTTCGGACGATCGAACTTGAAGTTGACACCACGCAAGTCGATGACAACCTTGGTCGGCTCCGGCTCAACAGCCGGCGGCGGTGGCGGCGGCGGCGCTGGCTCAACCGGCGGCGGCGGTGGCGGCGCTTCCGCACCAAAGTTGTAAACCAAGCCTACGGTCGCGATGGCATCGACGAAATGGTTGACATCAGGCGCACCGACGTACTGACCACGGAACGTATTGTTGTCATGATCGTAACGCGCGGCGAGTTCACCACGGATCGCGACCTTTTCGGAAATGTTGAACTGGATACCACCGCCAGCGGTGGCCATCGGATCCCAGCCGTTATGCTGGTAGAAACCTGAATAAGCCTGATGACGCTGCGCGCCAACACCGGCCATGACGTACGGACGCCACTTGGCACCCTGCTCGCCGAAGAACCAGCGTCCGCTGACCCCCAAGGTCACGCTTTCAAACTCATGACCGGCGCGGAACGATGAATTCTCGAAATCGGCATTGTTGATGCCGTATTCGAAATCGATCGCGAGGTTCGGATTTACCCACACGCCTGCCCCGATTCCGGAGTACAGCGAAGTGTCGGTCTGACGGTCGGTATCGGAAAACACTGCGCCGACGCGCGGTGCGATGTACCAGCTTTGTGCTTGTGCAACAGTAGCGCCGCCCAGCGTCAAAGCGATCAGCGCAAACAGGGCCTTACGTTTCATGGGAATCTCCTCTTCTCTAATTGTATTGCCACGATCCGGACAGGTGCGGGTCGTAAACAGGTTGGCACTCTACTACAAACGGCTGCCGGGAAACATCTTGTTAACAACTTATCCCAGCCGTGCGAAAACCAGCGTAGTCTATATCGCTTCGCGGGAATGGTCCACAATTTTGTGAAGATAGCATTAAGCCGGTAGTCATTGAAAGCAACGGCGTATTTGCCGCCAAATCTGTCACGCGAGGCAGATCGCCCAGTGCGCTCTTGATGCGGCAGCATGTACCACTAGGCACTGGCTTCAAGGGCATTGTCGCCAACGGTCCAAAGACGCTCCAACCCATAGAATTCGCGGCTGCGCGGCAGCATGACGTGGACGACGATATCGCCGAGATCGACCAGAACCCACTCGCCTTCGCGCTGGCCCTCCACGCCGAGAGGTCGCATTCCGGCTTGTTTTGCCATCTTCCCGACTTCGTCTGCTATCGATTTAACGTGGCGGGATGATGTGCCGCTGGCGATGAACAGATAGTCGGTAACAGACGTTTTGCCGCGCACGTCGATCTCGACCACATCCCGCGCCTTTAAATCATCCAGCGCACGCTGGACGATTGCGCGCATCTGCTCAACGATGTCCGAAGCATGGGTGGTTTTTGCGGGCTTTGACTTGCCGCGTTTCGTTGGCAATGCGCCTTGGCGCGCCGCCTTTGTTGTCTTGGTCGCCTTGCCAATCGTGGGCTTCGAGGATTTCCCGGTTGCCTTTCGGGCCGGGGCGACAGCCGGCGCACTGGATTTCTTCGCGCGCGATGCTGCTGATTTGCGCGGCTTGGGAGGCGTTTCCGTCGGGGACAAGTGCTGCGACCTCTGCGATTGACAACGTCAGGGTTGACGCTGCGGCAGTATAAGGCGATTCAGTGGACATTGAATGAATCCGATCCGATTCGCCAGCCCGGGGCGGGTCACTGCCAAATCAACTCACTCAGGCAGAGAAAGCTTGGGCGGCGCGGTAGACCCTCAACAATTCCGGCTGCGCGAGCACCCTATCGGGCAACAAATAGCGTGGTTCGCATCCATGCGCCAGCAGCGTGCGGATGCGACTGGCGGAAATCTCCAGCGCCGTAACAGCAATGGCGATGACGCGACCGGTGGCGCTCGCATGCATCGCGGGCACGTCGTCGCAGCGCCGCGCCGCAAGCTCCTCGTCGAGCTCGGCAGACAGATTGTCTGCCATGTGACCGGGTCGCGTCAGAACGCCGATATGCGCGTGATCGAACAACTCGCGCCAACGGTGCCATGTCGGGAGAGCAGCAAACGCATCGGCACCGACCAACAGCACGAGAGCTCGCTGCAGTCCAATTTCGGCGCGCAGCTCAATGAGCGTGTCGATCGTGTAGGACGGTCCCTTGCGGCGTAATTCACGATCGTCGAGTTGCAAGCGATCCTGCCCGCTGAGTGCGGTGCGCAGGATCGCCAAACGCTGGGCCGCACTCGCCACTGGTTGCGCACGATGCGGCGGAATATTGGTGGGAACCAGACGCACATCGGCATCAAGAAATTCGGCAGCTTCCCAGGCAACGCGCAGATGCGCGTTGTGGACCGGATCGAAAGTGCCGCCGAGAATCGCGAGAGGTCGTGGCATCCGATCAGTGCGCAGTCGCTGGCAACAATGCGTTCGCATGGCGTGGCGCCGCGATCGCTGCGATCAGGCGTTCGACCTCGCGCCAGGCATCCCCTTCGGCGCGACCTTTGACGATGCGATCGACCAATCCGGCCTGGACCAGACAACGCTCCCAATGCGCGGACGTGCCCGCTTTCAGCGCGTGGCGGACGGCCGGTTGGCGCGGACCCCAGATGCGCTCGCGATTGAATCCTTCGGCAAGATTCGCGCCGGGCGCGGACAGGCGCAGCAACATCCGCAGTTGATTGAGGATCCAGCCCAGCAGAGGAATCACTTCCTCGCCCTCAGCCTTCAGGCCGGCAACGATACGCAGCGCGCGCGCCGCATCACCGCCAATCGCGGCATCGGTCAGTCGAAATGCATCGAAGCGCGCGTCGTCGATCGCCTGCGCTTCGAGTCGCGCGACATCGAGCGGCGCGCCATCATCGAGCATGGCGAGCTTGTCGATTTCCTGCGCAGCGGCGAGCAGATTGCCCTCGACGCGTTCGGCCAGCAGCGCGATCGCGTCACGCGTCGGCTTCAGCCCGCGCCTGGCCATGCGCTCGCCAATCCATGCCGGCATTTCCTCGCGTTTGAGCGGCCACGCGATAACTTGCTCACCGATAGCGGCGACATCCTTGCTCCATGCGCCTTCGTGCTTGCCGGACCAATCGTAGGCGCTGATCAGCAAGATGGTATCCGCAGGTGGCGACTTGCAGAAAGCACTGATAGCAGCGCTGCCCTCCTTGCCGGGGCGACCAGTCGGCAAACGCAGATCGATCAATTTCAGACTCGAAAACAGCGACATTGATGCGCCCGCCCGCGCAAGCCGGTTCCAGTCGAATTGTCCTTCGACATCGAGTATGTCGCGCTCCAGATATCCCAACTCCTTCGCCCGGGTGCGTAGCGCGTCGGCGGCCTCGATCACCAGCAGGTGCTCGCTGCCGACAATCAAATACACCGGCTTCAGTTGAGCACGGGCGAGCCCGCTGAGAAATGTTGCGATCGTTGCTGCCATCGCTGCATTGTAATGGCGTTGGCGCAGTAGCCGCGACCGATTGACTCCGACTCGATCGTTATCCGCCAGTTCCGGTATCGCGGTGGCTGAGCGCGCCAAGGCGGCGGACGATGGTCTGCACCATATCGCGGTGCAGCTCGTCGGTGAGGACGTCCTGCTCGGCAGCAATGCCGAGCGACTGTCCGGAATCGAAGGTGAATTCGCGCGATAACTCGATCACCTGCCTGGGCAACAATTCCTTGCCGGCCGCGTCCTGCACGACAAACTCAACGTGATAAGTCATCTGATATTCGTTGGCGCGCGCATTGCCGCCGACCGAAAGCACATCGGTGCGCAAGCGGTTGGCGGTGATCTTCATGTTCGAGATGCCCTCGCCGGCATGGTCCTCGACGGTGGCGCCGGCACGTTCGAAAGCCTTGGTCAGATCGCGCGTCAGGCTATCGAGCGGATCGCCGGAATCGATGAACACATGTCGCATGGCAGCGGGCAGATCCGCTTCGCCGCGTAGGTGAAAACCGCAGCCAGCGATCAGCGTAACGATCAAGACGAAAGCAAGCGACGTGCAATTGCGCAGATTCATGTACCGGTTCCGACGAAGATTGGGTGACGTTCCGTGTGCTGATGATACGGCGTGCGCAGCCTTCGCTGCGAGCGAGGCTCGCTGCGAATTGCACGGCTATCGAAAAATCGCCGCAGCGTTGCCTGCGATCAGACCACGATATTGACGATCTTGCCTGGGACGACGATCACCTTGCGAACTGCCTGGTCGCCGACAAACTGCGCCACCGAAGGCTCCTGTAACGCCGCGCGCTCGGCGTCTTCACGCGAGGCATCGACTGCAACTTCGATTGTTCCACGCAGTTTGCCATTGACCTGTACCGCGAGTGTCACAGCCGTTCTGGTCAGCGCAGCCATATCGACCTGCGGCCACGCCACATCTTCAATCAAGGTCTCGCCATGTCCGAGCAGTTGCCACAACGCATGACTGACGTGCGGCGTGATCGGATTGAGCAGCAGCACCAGTGCTTCGATGGCTTCGTGACGAACCGCGCGACCGGCATCGCTGCCACCCTGCTCTGCCGTGTCAGCAAATTTGTTGAGCGCGTTGAGCAGTTCCATCAGCGCAGCGATCGCGGTATTGAACGCATAGCGGCGACCGTAGTCATCGGATACTTTCTGGATCGTCTCATGGACCTGACGGCGCAGGGTTTTCTGCGCGGCGGTCAGCATCGACGGATCGATCGCGCTTTCGCCGGTTTCGCCGATTGGCGGGTGATCAGGACCTTCTACATGGGCGCGCACTTCGCGCCATAGCCGCTTGAGAAAACGCGACATGCCTTCAACACCGGCCTCATTCCATTCCAGCGATTGATCGGGCGGCGCGGCAAACATCGAGAACAAGCGCACCGTATCGGCCCCATAGCGATCGACCATGGTCTGCGGATCGACGCCGTTGTTTTTCGATTTGGCCATCTTCTCGATACCACCGAGCAGCACCGGTTCATCGTCCCCGACAAACCTTGCCCCAACTACCCTGCCGCGATCGTCACGCTCGACTTTCACATCGTCGGGACTAAACCAAACGCGAGCACTCGGATGCACGTCGTCCTCCCTAAAAAACGTCTCCGCCACCACCATGCCCTGACACAACAAATTGGTCGCCGGTTCATCCGAGTTGACCATGCCCGAATCACGCAGCAGCTTGTGATAGAAACGGAAGTACATCAGGTGCAGGATCGCGTGTTCGATACCGCCGATGTATTGATCGACCGGCAGCCAGTAGTTCGCACGTTCATCGATCTGCGTCGCTGCACCGGGGCTGGTATAGCGCGCGTAGTACCAGCTCGATTCCATGAACGTGTCGAAGGTGTCGGTCTCGCGCTCAGCCGCGCCGCCGCATTGCGGGCAAGTCGTCTTGCGCCATTCTGGATCGGCTTTTATCGGTGATTGAAGGCCGGTGAACTCGACATTTTCCGGGAGTACGACCGGCAACTGTTCCTCGGGAACCGGCACCGCGCCGCACGCCGGGCAATAGATGATCGGAATCGGGCAACCCCAATAGCGCTGACGAGAAACACCCCAGTCGCGCAATCGGTAATTGACGACGCGGCGACCCGTACCTTCGCGCTCGAAACGCTCGGCCAGTTCGTTGAATGCGCCGTCGAAATCGAGTCCGTCGTATTCGCCGGAATTGACCAGCCAACCGTTATCGGTGAACGCGCCGTCGACGATGATGCTCTGCTCGAACGCATCCAGTGCATCGACTTCCGATGCGGCATCCGCGACTTCGATCGCCGCGCTTTCGCCAAGTGCGACGTTCATCGGATCGATATTGTCGTGCGCATCGTGATCGAGACTGCGAATCGCATCGCGCACACCATCGCTGACGATGACCATCTTGATGAACAGGTCGTACTTGGTCGCGAATTCCCAGTCGCGTTGATCGTGCGCGGGCACAGCCATCACCGCGCCGGTGCCGTAACTCATCAGTACGAAGTTGGCGATCCAGATCGGCACACGCTCGCCAGTGACCGGATGAATCGCTGACATACCGGTATCGATGCCAAGTTTTTCCTGAGTCTCGATATCGGCAAGTGCAGTCCCGCCCTTGCGGCATTGCTCGATGAATGCAGCGATCAGCGGTTTGTTCCGCGCAACGGCGTGAGCGAGAGGATGCTCAGCGGCGACGGCAAGGTACGTCACGCCCATCAGCGTATCCGGACGCGTCGTGAAAACCGTCAGCGCCTCATGGTCTTCGACCGCAAATCGAATTTCCAATCCTTCCGAGCGACCGATCCAGTTGCGTTGCATGATCTTGACCGAATCGGGCCAGCCAGCCAGGGTATCGAGACCATCGAGCAACTCCTGCGCGTAATCGGTGATCTTGAGAAACCACTGCGGAATCTCGCGTTTCTCGACGACGGCGCCCGAACGCCACCCGCGCCCATCGACTACCTGCTCATTGGCAAGCACGGTCTGATCGACCGGGTCCCAATTGACCACCGAGTTCTTGCGATATGCGAGGCCCTTCTTGAACAGCCGCGTGAACATGCGCTGTTCGTGGACGTAGTAGTCCGGCTTGCACGTCGCGAATTCGCGCGACCAGTCGTAGGCAAAGCCCATACGCTTAAACTGCTCGCGCATGTGTTCGATGTTCTGGTAGGTCCACTTTGCCGGGGCCGTCTTGCGCGCGATCGCGGCGTTCTCTGCTGGCAGTCCGAACGCGTCCCACGCCATTGGTTGCAGCACATTCTTTCCCTGCATGCGCTGAAACCGGCTGATCACATCACCGATCGTGTAGTTGCGCACATGGCCCATATGCAGCGCGCCGCTTGGATACGGCAGCATCGACAGGCAGAAGTATTTCGGCTTGCTCGGGTCTTCAGTCACCTCGAACGCGCGGCGCTCGTTCCAGAATTTCTGCGCGGCGGTTTCGATGGATTGCGGGTCGTAGAGTTCTTGCATGGGTCATGTCGGCAGGAAAAAGTTGAAAAGCGTTTGGATGAAACCATCGGATAGGGTGTTGGCGACAACTCTGCGCGTCACACACAGCAACGGTGGCAACACCGGCAGACTATCGCAGCGCAGCATTCAGTGCCAAATGGCACCCGAATCCACCGTAGACCGTAGCGTGCGCTCCGCGCACGAGCCTTTGCTGCGGGATCGTGCGCGTAGCGCA
>JBDTOS010000094.1:0-8917 GCA_039933095.1 Dokdonella sp. | reverse complement strand
ATCAAGTGTCGGCTCGGCGTCGACGATCAGGACGAGGACGGCGACTTGCAGCATTTCGTCGAAAGCGTGCGCGCCGCCGGTTGCCGTGTGTTCGTCGTGCACTCACGCAAGGCCTGGCTGCAGGGGCTATCGCCGAAGGAGAACCGCGATGTACCGCCGCTCAACTACCAGCGCGTGTATCGGCTCAAACGCGAGTTTCCCGATCTGACCATCGTGATCAACGGCGGCATCGAAACGCTCGCCGAGGTGCGCGAACATTTGCGTCACGTCGACGGCGTGATGCTCGGTCGCACGGCGTATCACGAGCCGTATCGACTGGCGGAAATCGAAGCAGAACTGTTTGGCGCTGCTTTACCGGAGCGTGATGACGTGATCGACGCATTGCGCCCATACGTCGAGCACCACATTGCTGGCGGTGGACGCCTGCAACATATCAGCCGGCATCTGCTCGGATTGTTTCAGGGACTGCCCGGCGGACGCGCGTGGCGACGGACCTTGAGCGAATGCGCGCATCGCAGCGATGCGGACTATCGCGTCATCGAAGCCGCGCTGCGCGCGCGCAGCGCGGTTCCCGGATTACGCGCGGCCTGATTCGGGTAGAGCTACAGTGGGGTTGATCAGAGCACGCCGGAGCTCTCGAATCCGTCAACAGGTGGCACGGGCGGTACCGGCGCAACGACCGGCACTGGCGCGGGTTCGGGCACGGCGGCAGGTGCTGGAAGTGCGGCTGGGGCTGCGAGCCCTTTTGGCGCTACAGGCGGTACCGGGGGAGTGGGCGGCAGCGGCGGCAGTTCGAATATCGACTTGTATTCGGGAACATTGACCTTCATTGCGATCGACTTGCGATCGCGCAACAGATCGATGGTCACCTCGCTACCGGCATCGTGATCGCGCAGCGCGCGCAGCGCTTCTTCCGGGCGATTGACTGATTTGCCACCGACCTTGCGAATTACATCGCCGGCCTTGATATTCGGCAGAGCATCGTCGCTCGCGGACAGCACCAGGACGCCGTCACTGCTGCCGAAGTAACGGCCAAGGTCGGGATTCAACGATGCCAGATTGATTCCCCACCACGGCATTGAGTGCGCCAGGGCCGGCATTGCTCCGCGCATCAGCTGGACACGTTTCTGCATGGTGCGTTCCATCTCGCGCATACGCTTGATATCAACTTGCACATGCTTGTCGACGTGCGGATCGGCTGATGACGGTTCATCCGCATCGTCGGATGTGTCGTTGTGATCATCCATGCCTGCCACACCGTCAGCGTCGGCAAACGCGTACGCGAAACGATCTCCACCTGCAAACACGCGCGGCCAGTTCAGCGCCTCGACGCGTTCGGCTTTCACGGTGAGTTCGCGCTGCGGCTTGTCGGCGCGCAGAAAGCCGATGCGCACGTCGTCGCCGTCCTTGAGTCCGTTGAGGCTTTCGCGTGCTGCAGCCAGGGTCTTGTCGGGACTTTCCGCAACGATCGACTTGCCATTGACCGACGTGATCACGTCATCGTTGTGCAGTCCGGCGCGCGCGGCCGGCCCGTTCGGTGTCAACGCGCTGATGCGCGCACCCTTGCTGTCGGGTGCAATGACGACACCGACAATCGCGCGCTTGGAATCAGCGAGGTAGCGATATGCATACGCACGCGGACCTGCATCGCCCAGTTGCAGCGACAACTCGGCCATGCGCCGCGACAGCTCGCCGATCTGCTTCTGCACGTCGGCCAGTTCGCGGCGCGCCTGGGCCTGATCCGCCGGCGCAGCATCGCTCGCTCCAGATGTGGGTGTGGCTGCCGAAGCCGGCTTCGGTGCAGAAGAGGATTTTGCATTCGTTGCCGGATCGGAAGCGAGCGCCGACAGCGAGGTCGCCAGAAGCAGGGTTGCGAGGATGCGTTTCATTGGAGGGGTCTCGTTTGCAAATCGGAATAGGTGAAGGGTCAAAGAGTCGCTGCTGCCGAGGCGAGACCGCGGTTCGCATCTCCGAGGTTCAGCGCTGCGGGTGCGGCTCGGATCGCCGAGAGGTCTTCGAGCAAGGCCACGCGTTGTCGCCACAGCGGTAAGGCGTCGCTGTCGTTGCGGGTGGCCGACAACTGCACATCGACGAGTCCGACCATGTCCTCGACTTCGGCCGCCGCCATCAGGTCGCGACCATCGTGCGGTGCCTGTGCGGAGGTCGCCTGCAGCCAGCGCTCGATCATCTGCGAACGCGCACGCAGGCGATCGAGTTCGCGGTCGGCTGGGCTATCTGTCATCGGCGCGGAGACGTTTGACGTGGATACCACGGCAGCACTCGGAGTCGCGCTCGGCGATACGCGATGCTCGATCGGCAGCGACCATAGCAACGCGAGCAACACGGCAGCGGCAAATGACATCGGCAACAGCATGCGTGCGCGACGGCGCGGTGGATTCAGCGCGCGCGCCAGGCCGGGCCACAAATCGCGCGGCGGTGCACTGGTCGGCAGAGCGCGCAGCGCGGCACCGAGCGAGCGTTTGGAATCGAAGTTCATGGTGGTGTCGTCATCAGGCATGACGCGGCCTCCTTCAGTGGATCGAGCAAAGTGCGCAGACGTGCGGTTCCGCGCGCGACCTGCGATTTGGAAAAACTGACCGTCTTGCCGGTCATCTCGGCGATTTCCGGATGGGTGTAGCCCTCGACGTGGTAGAGCCAGAGCACGCTGCGGGTCAGCGACGGCAGTGCATTGAGCGCGTGATCGAGGCCCCGCGCATCGGGCCAGATCGATGTAGACGGAGGTTCGACACGCAAATCGTTGCTGTGCAACTCGACGCTTTCGGCATCGATCGATTCGAACACGCGTCCGCCATTTCGACGCATGCGCATCAATGCCTCGTTCGCGACGATCTGGCGCACCCAGCCCCAGAAGGGTGATTCCCCGCGAAACTGGGCGATGCGTTGCAATACACGCAGCATCGCGTCATGCACGATCTCACAGGCATCGTCGCGGTCGCCGCTCATGCGCAATGCCAACGTGTATGCAGGACGTTCGAACGCGCGATAGATGGTTTCGAACGCTGCGTTGTCGCCGCGCCGTGCGCGTGCCAGCACCGTTTCGGGGATTTCGATCTGGAAATTGGATGCGCTCACGTTCATTCAGATGCGTCGCGATGCAGTTCGGTCGCAGTGGAATTCTCAGCATGTATCAGACCGGAAAACGTAGCGAGTCAGTGACCCGCCACACTGTCCGCACCTGTCCGCATGACCGTCCCGGACATTGTCCGCCGAACCCGTCCGCACGGAAAACCCTTGTCGCGCATGGATTTTCTGTCTGGCACAGGTGTTGCTCTAAGTACCTGTGAACGCGACCGCATGCTGCCGTCGTGCGGAGAGAGTTGATGATTCGAGATACCTCGGCAACCGATCGCGTCGTGGCGCGCGAACCGCAGCGCGGTCGCCGTCTGGTCCAGATCGGTATTGCTGTCGTTGTCGTTGCAATCCTGGCGGCGCTGACGCCGACCGTGCTGCGATTGTTCTCGGTCGATTCGTCGGCGAGCACGGCGCGTTTGCGCATCGCCGAGGTCAAGCGCGGAAATCTGGTGCGCGATGTGTCGGTGCAGGGGCGTGTCGTTGCGGCGGTCAGTCCCACGCTCTATGCGCCGAGCGCAGGCACGGTCAGGCTCGATATCAACGCCGGCGACAAGGTCAAAAAGGATCAGGTTCTTGCCGAGGTCGATTCGCCGGAACTGAACAGCAAGCTCAAGCAGGAGCAGGCGACGTTCGACAGCCTGAGCATCGAGGTGCAGCGTGCCGGCATCGACCACCGCAAGCTGCAAGCGGCCGCGCAGAAGCTGATCGACAAATCCCGCATCGATCGTCAGACCGCCGCGCGCGAACTTGAGCGCACTCAGACCGCATTCAAAGCCGGTGCGATGCCGGAAATGGATGTGCTGCGCGCGAAAGACGCGTTGGCCAAGGCCGAACTCGATGTGCGCAACGCCGAACAGGATGGTGTGCTCGATCACGACAGCCTCGGCTTCGAGATGAAAACGCGCAAGCTCAGCCTCGACCGCCAGCGCCTGCTCGTCGAGGACATTCAGCGCCAGGTCGATGAACTGAAGATGCGCTCGCCGGTCGATGGCCAGGTCGGCCAGTTGCTCGTGCAACAGCGCGCCAATGTGGCCGTCAATGCGCCGGTGCTCAGCGTGATCGATCTGAGCGCGCTCGAAATCGAGGTCCAGGTACCGGAGGTTTTCGCGCACGATCTCGGCGTCGGCATGGCTGCGGAAATCCAGGATGCCAATGGCAAGTACCCCGGCGAGGTCAGCGCGATCTCGCCCGAAGTCGTCGATGGCCAGGTGACGGGGCGTATTCGCTTTGGCGACAACAAGCCAGCCGGCCTGCGCCAGAACCAGCGTCTGACCACACGGATTCTGATGGATGAGCATCCCAATGTGTTGATGGTCGAACGCGGGCCGTTTGTCGATTCCGGTGCCGGTCGCGTCGCCTATGTCGTCCACGATGATGTCGCCATTCGCACACCGATCGAAGTCGGTGCGACCAGTCTCAATTCGGTCGAGATCGTTTCCGGCGTCAAGGAAGGCGATCGTATCGTGATTTCCGGCACCGACGAATTCAACGGCGCGCAGCGCGTGGCGTTGTCACGCTGATACCTATCCATCCAATTCAACATCCAATCGCGAGGAAACCGCAATGCTCAAGATGACCCATCTGTCCAAGGTCTACCGCACCCACATGATCGAAACGCATGCGCTACGTGATTTTTCGATTCATGTGCGCGAGGGCGAGTTCGTTGCGGTCACCGGACCGTCCGGATCGGGCAAGACGACGTTCCTGAATATCGCCGGCTTGCTGGAGGAATTCACAGGTGGCGAATTCTGGTTGGATGGTGTCGATGTGCGCGGACTTGATGACAACGCGCGTTCGCGGCTGCGTAACGAGAAGATCGGTTTCATCTTCCAGAGCTTCAATCTGATTCCCGACCTGAATCTGTTTGACAACGTCGACGTGCCGCTGCGCTATCGCGGCTTCAAGGCGCCCGATCGCAAACATCGCATCGAGGAATCCTTGTCACGCGTCGGGCTCGCCTCGCGCATGAAGCATTACCCGTCGGAGCTGTCCGGCGGCCAGCAGCAGCGCGTCGCGATCGCGCGTGCACTGGCCGGCTCGCCGCGCCTGCTGCTTGCCGACGAACCGACCGGCAACCTCGATTCGCTGATGGCGCGCGGCGTGCTCGAACTGATGGAAGAGATCAACCGCGCCGGCACCACGATCGTCATGGTTACCCACGATGCCGAACTCGCCGCTCGCGCACAGCGCAACGTGCATGTCATCGACGGCCAGGTCACCGATTTCGACGAGATGCCGCGTTTGATTGAACCGGGATCAGGGACTGGAGATTCGAGATCGGGGAAGCAAGGCACAGCAGTGTGAGCAGCAGCTTCCGTGAACTTGAAGTATGGATATTGGCGATGACGCTGGTGGAGGACATATACATCCTGTCGCGCGACTTCCCGCCGGACGAGCGCTTCGGTCTGACGGCGCAAGTACGGCGAGCAGCGGTGTCTGTTCCTTCGTGCATCGCCGAAGGACACGCCCGACCGACGACGCGTGACTATCTTCGTTTCATCGGGATTGCTTCAGGTTCGTTGGCCGAGGTGGAAACACAAGTGCTGGTGGCGGAAAAACTGAAACTGACAACAGCGGACTCTGCGCAGCGCATTCTGGATATCACCGAGCACATTGGCCGAATGCTCAATCGCCTGCGAAGTGTGCTCGAAGCGAAGATCAACTAGCTGCGACCGCTCCCGAATCCCAAACCCCCAATCCCCAACCCCGGACTTCCCCAATGTTCACGTATTACTTCCAGCTCGGCCTGCGCAGCCTGCGCCGCAACCCGGTGCTGACCGCGTTGATGGTGGTCGGCATCGCGCTCGGTATTGCCGCGAGCATGACGACCTTGACCGTGATGCATCTGATGGGCAGCGATCCGATCCCATGGAAGAGTGACAAGCTGCATTACGTGCAGCTCGACAACTGGAGTCCGGACAACCCCTATAACGACGACGGCAGTCCACCGGATCAGGTTACCTATCGCGATGCAATGGCGTTGATGCAGGCCGGCAAGGCCGACAAGCAGGCGGCAATGTTCAATCTCGCCCTGCCGGTCCAACCGGATAACAAGGATGTCAAGCCCTTCCAGTCGCTCGGTCGTGTCACGTTCGCGGATTTTTTCTCGATGCTCGAACCACCGTTCGCATTCGGTGGCCCGTGGAATCGGGATCAGGACGACAGTCACGCCCGAGTCGTTGTCCTGACGCAGGCGATCAACGAAAAATTATTCGGCGGCCAGAACAGCGTCGGCAAGACTGTTCGCATGGATGGTGTCGATTACAGCGTGGTCGGAGTGCTCGGCGATTGGCACCTGCGTGTTCAGTACTACGACCTGAGTCATGGCGCTTTCAGCAACGAGCTCGACGAATTCTTCATGCCGCTCACGACGGCGATCGATTTGAAGCGGCGATCCAGTGGCAACAACAGTTGCTGGAAATCTTCGGGCGATGGCTGGGACGCCTACCTCGATTCCGAATGCATCTGGATGCAGATGTGGGTGCAGCTCGATTCACCGGCGCGACTCGCCGAATACAAGTCGTTTCTCGACAACTACGTCAGCGAGCAGAAGAAGCTCGGTCGCTTCCCGCGCCCGCTCAATAATCTCCTGCCGAATGTCAACGAATGGATGCGAAATCAAAAGGTGGTGTCGCGTGATGTCGAAGTACAGACCGGGCTGGGATTTGCGTTTCTTGCCGTGTGCCTGGTCAACACGATCGGACTGCTGCTTGCGAAATTTACCCGCAAGGCCGGCGAGATCGGCCTGCGCAGGGCGTTGGGTGCAAGCCGGCGCGAGTTGTTCAAGCAGTTCCTGATCGAATCGAGTGTCGTCGGTCTCAGCGGGGGAGTTCTGGGTCTGCTGCTGACCGGTCTTGGTCTGATCGCCGTGCGTGCGCTTTATCAGCAGTACAAGACGGTTGCGCAACTCGACTGGACCATGGTGGCCACCACGGTCTTGCTCGCCGTCGCGGCCGCAGTGATCGCCGGCTTGTATCCGACCTGGCGTGCGTGCCGAGTGCAGCCTGCCGCGCAATTGAAAATCTGAGGAATACAACTATGGAAATTCGTCCGATTCTTTCCGCGCTAATGCGTAGCAAGGTGTCGATGATCCTGATCGGCCTGCAAGTCGCCTTGACTCTCGCGATTGTCTGCAATTCGCTGTTCATCATCGGCCAGCGTCTCGATCGCATGAACCGGCTGAGCGGCATGAACGAGACCGACACATTTTTCTTCGGCAGCGCCGGGTTCGGCCAGGGCTACAACGCGTCAGCAACCATGAAGGAGGATCTTGCCCTGTTGCGCCAGATGCCGGGTGTTGCGTCGGCAACTGTCACCAATTCAGTACCGATGAGCAACGGTGGGTGGAGTACCGGTATTCAACTTCAACCCAAACAAAAAACTTCCACGGCCGATACGACTCTGTACATCACCGATGACAAAGGCCTCGAAACCTTCGGCGTGAAACTCATCGCCGGGCGCAATTTCAAACCCGAAGAGATTGTCGACCAGAAATTCGGTGATTCCCTCAGACCTGCGGTCATCATCGTGACCAAGGCGCTGGCGGACAAGGTATTTCCCGATGGCGACGCACTCGGCAAGCAGGTCTACATGGACGAGGATCCGCCAACCAGCACGATCATCGGCATTGTCGAGAAAACCCAGCAACCGTGGGTGACCAGCGACTCGATCGAGAACACGACGTTCGTGCCGGCGTTCATGCCGTACGGCAACTCGACGCGCTATCTCGTGCGCACGGAGCCGGGTCGCCGCGATGAGGTGATGAAGGCGGTGGAGCAGAACCTGTCGGAGTCCAATCGAAGCCGCATCATCGGCAA
The DNA here is from genome assembly GCA_039933095.1 of Dokdonella sp. Classification (GTDB taxonomy): domain Bacteria; phylum Pseudomonadota; class Gammaproteobacteria; order Xanthomonadales; family Rhodanobacteraceae; genus Dokdonella. Next base: position 1,007 of record JBDTOS010000094.1, on the reverse strand, counting down.
GATGCACAGCATCGAAGAAGAGCGGCGCGATGCCTATGCCGGTGATCGCGCAATGGCGATCATTCTCGGCACGGTGATTTTCGCCCTGCTCGCGATCACGGCGCTCGGCATTGTCGGCATGGCGAGTTTCTGGGTCGCCCAGCGCACCAAGCAGATTGGTACGCGGCGAGCGTTGGGTGCAACACGCAACGATATTCTGCGTTACTTCCAGACCGAGAATTTCATCATCACGACGCTTGGCCTCATCGTCGGCGGCATCCTCGCTTACGCGTTCAGCCTGTGGCTGATGACCAGCTACCAATCGCCGCGATTGCCTTGGTACTACGTGCCAATCGGATTCCTCTGCCTGTGGCTGCTTGGTCAACTTGCCGTGCTCGGACCTGCCTTGCGGGCGACGCGCGTGTCGCCGGCGATTGCCACGAGAAGTGTGTAATGAGCGGGGCTTGGGATTCGGGACAGGCCGCTGCGAATCTCGATGACTTTTCGCTTCTCTAGCCCCTAATCCAGAGTCCGAAAAAATGTTTACCTACTACCTCCAACTCGGTATTCGCAGTTTGCGTCGCAATCCGGTGCTCACGTTGCTGATGGTGCTTGGCATCGCTCTCGGGGTCGGTACCAGCATGACGACGCTGACGGTGTTCTATTTGATGGGCAGCGATCCGATACCGTGGAAGAGCGACCGCCTGCACTACGTGCAAGTCGACAACTGGGATCCGAATCGGGCGTTCACCGAAGATGGCGACCCGCCAGATCAACTGACCTATCGCGATGCGACCGCACTGATGGATGCGGGCCGTGCCGAGCGTCAGGCGGCGATGTACAAGATATCGATGCCGGTGCAGCCGGAGAATCCCGAGATCAAGCCGTTCAATACGCTCGGGCGCGTTACCGGCGCTGATTTCTTTGCGATGTTCGAACCGCCGTTCAAGTATGGCGGTGGCTGGGATCGTGGTCAGGACAAGCAGCATGCGCGCAAAATTCGCTTGAGACGCTGCGCCCTGACTTGG
>JBDTOS010000093.1:0-9009 GCA_039933095.1 Dokdonella sp. | reverse complement strand
CACATTCATGTCGCGCCGCAGCATTACACTACACGACGGCTGCCGGTAACAAGCAGATTGCGTGAGCAATCGCGTTCCGCGAAGTTGGGATCAAGCCGTTGCGCCTGCTGGCGGATTCATTGCGCGCACTTTCAGCTCGTTTCGGTTCATCACGCAAATCGAACGAGAAATTCGTTAGCGTCACTCAGATATCAGGTCGGCGACCGTCGCCAACCGGCACTCATGCCATTAGAGGAAGCATCCATGCGCCGTTTCAAGCCCCCGGCCATTCCCATGTCGCAGATCACCGATGAAGCGATTTACCTGCGCCGCCGCGAAATCATCAAAGGCGTCGCGCTTGCCGGCGCGGGCATGCTGATTGGTTGCGAGCGCCACGCTGACGCCGATGCTGCACAGGCGCCTGAACTTCCCGGCAAACCCCTGGTTGCGAGGAAACCGAGCCCGTTCGATACCAATGAACCGCAAACGAGTTTTCGCGACGCGACTCATTACAACAACTACTACGAATTCGGCACCGAAAAAGGCGATCCCGCGCGCGAATCTTCTGCATTCAAGGCCGAGCCCTGGTCGGTGACGATCGCCGGCCACGCCGAAGTGACCGGAAAGTTCAGCCTTGAGGATATCCTCAAACCGCACCCACTTGAGGAGCGCATCTATCGGATGCGCTGCGTCGAGGCGTGGTCGATGGTGATTCCCTGGGTCGGTTTTCCGCTCGCCGACCTGATCAAGCGACTGAAGCCATCGTCGCAGGCGAAATATGTCGCGTTCACGACCGTCAATCGGCCATCGCAGATGCCGGGCCTGAGTTATCCGGTGCTCGACTGGCCTTATCGCGAAGGGCTGCGCATCGATGAAGCGATGAATCCGCTGGCACTGCTTGTTGTCGGCTTGTACGGACGTACCGCGGAAGCCCAGAACGGCGCACCGTTGCGGCTGATCGTGCCATGGAAATACGGCTTCAAGGGCTGCAAATCGATTGTACGAATCGAATTCACCGAGCAGCAACCATCCACATCGTGGAACGCGTCCGCGCCGGAAGAGTATGGCTTCTATGCAAACGTCAATCCGCAGGTCGACCACCCGCGCTGGACTCAGGCCAGCGAGAGACGTATCTCCGGCAGCGGTTTCGATCTGCTCGGCAACCGTATCGAGACGAAGATGTTCAACGGCTATGCCGAGCAGGTTGCTGGCCTCTATACCAGCATGGATTTGCGGCGTAATTTCTGATGTCGCGTGGTATTGATCGTATCGGCGCCAGCAAGCCGGCGTTGTTTCTTGCGTGTCTCCTGCCCCTGGCACTCATCGCCTGGGATATCCGCGTGGGAGATCTTGGGCCGGATCCGGTGCGTGCGCTTGAACACCGCACCGGTATCTGGGCGGTGCGTCTCCTGCTGGCGACGCTTGCGATCACGCCACTGCGTTTGCTGACGAGCCGGATTTTCGCCAGAGGATGGACTTGGTTGACGCGCTATCGGCGCATGCTCGGGCTGTTCGCTTTCTTCTACGCCAGCGTCCATTTTGCGATCTACCTGATTGTCGATCTGAGCGGGTTCTGGTCGCAGATCATTCCGGAGATCATAAAGAAACCGTTCATCACGGTGGGCTTTCTCGCCTGGCTGCTGATGATTCCGTTGGCTGCAACGTCAACTCGCGCGATGATGCGCCGACTTGGCGGCAACTGGCAGCGATTGCACTGGCTGGTCTACCCGATCGGTCTATGCGGCGTGCTGCATTTTCTCTGGCAAGTGAAATTCGGCAAGACGATCGCGGTGCGCGAGCCGGTCATGTATCTGGCGATTTACCTTCTGCTTATCGCGGCGCGCATTCCGACCTGGCGGCAACGCTGGCTCAAACAGCGCGGCCATGAATCTATCGCAACAGCATCAGCGAAATAGCAGCAAGGCCGCGAGCCCTGCACCGATCAACGCCGCCGTTCCGATCAGCCAGACGATCGCGTTGCGACTGAGTGCAGCTGTTTCTTGTGCACCAAGGGTATGGCCAGTTTGCGGGCGGGCGGACTGCGGCACCGGCGTGTTCGGGGGTGATGCGCGATCGCTATAGATCGACTGTCCGGGCGCCTCGACCACGAACCGATCCTGATTGAACGTGAGTTGGTCGCCCGATCGCAGCAACGCACTGCGCATATTGCGTCCATTGAGGTTTGTGAGCCGTCCTTCATGACTGCGCAGTACAAGCTGACCCGCCTGCGCTTCTATGACAGCGCGCGGTTCCGTTCCATTGATTTGTCCGAAAACAATCTCGCCATTGCCCGCATTGCCAAGCGTGAGACGGCGCCCGATCGCGATCGATTTGCCGAACCACGCGCCGGATACACCACGCAGTACCGGACTCGGCGTGATCAATGCGTCGCCTGCAGTCGAATCCGCGGGATTCGACTTGATCGGCGCGATCTCGGCATCGAAGCGCGCGTCGTCGTCGGCAATCAACGCAAGCACGACAGTATCGATGCAGACGCTGTCGCCGAGGCGCAGCAAGGCGCATTCGCGCACCGGTCGCGCATTGACGTGGGTTTGCGCTGCGGGATCGAGAACCTCAAGAACGATGCCGCGCTGATCGACATTTACACACACGTGTCGAGCGAGCACGCCGGGTGCTGTCAGCACGATGCGATTGTCGTCGGCGCTACCAATGCTGACGCTGCCTTCGTCGACAACGACGTCGGGGTGCTCACCATTGGGGAAGTTCAATCGCATCGGGTTGTAGCGCGGCCCACAAGCGGCGAAATGTAGCACAGCGAACGGGCCGTTCAGGCCGTGCGTTCGCGATTTGCGGCATCATAGAGACCTGCCGCATGCCGCTTGCGGACGAATTTTTCCGGAGACTACATGGCCAGTATCGATATACGCCGCCCGCACGGGCGCAGCCTGAAAGCGGCCAAGACGGCGGTGGACAAAGCTGCCAAGGCCATCGGCAGCGAATTCGGCATCGCCTGCGCGTGGAACGGCGACGACCTCGAGATCAATCGCAGCGGCGTGCACGGCAAGATCGCCGTCAACAAACACGAGGTGCATGTAACTGCGGAGCTAGGCTTCCTCATGGGTGCGATGAAGCCGGTGATCCAGCGCGAAATCGAACGCCATCTCGATGAGCAGTTCGGTGCGGAGTGAAAACGTGCGGAGTAAGCAGGTGCAGAGTTTGACGATCGCACTACTTTCGATATCGCCACCTCGACATGATCTGCCATTGCTGCGGCCATCGCTGAAATGGGTGACCCAATGTTGATCGTCAAATCCAGGGAAACCTCGCGCAAGAAACCAGTCAAGACAGCACAGCGTGCGTCGAAAAGGCTTCCATCGAAAATTGGCCTCGCAGTTGCTGGCGGCGGACCGATCGGGGGCATGTACGAACTTGGCGCGCTGCATGCGCTGGCCGAGTCGATCGAAGGGCTCAACATGCAAGCGCTCGATGTCTATGTCGGCGTCAGTTCCGGAGCATTTCTGGTTGCCGGGCTCGCCAACGGCATGACCACGTCCGAGATGTGCCGGATATTCATCACCGGAGAATCGGATCGCGTCCGCTTTCGCCCGGAAGCTTTTTTGCGCCCCGCACTGTTCGAATATATGCACCGCGCGGCAGGCGTGCCGCGGGCACTGCTTGGCTGGCTCGGCGATCTGGCTCGGCGACCGTTCGATATCAGCGTATCGGACTTGTTCATGCGCTTCGGAAGCGTGCTGCCGACCGGATTGTTCGACAATGGCGCGATCGAGAATTTTCTGCGCGAGATGTTCGAAAGCTACGGACTGAGCAATGATTTCCGCAAGCTGTCACGACCGCTCTACATCGTCGCTGCTGAACTCAATAGCGGCGAAGCAATTCGATTCGGCTCAGCTGGATACGACGCAGTGCCGATCTCGCGCGCAATCGAGGCCAGCTCCGCCCTGCCCGGCTTGTATCCACCCGTTCGCATCGACGGCAAGTACTACGTCGACGGTGCGATGCGCCGCACCCTGCACGCCTCGGTGGCACTCGACGCGGGCGCCGATCTGGTTCTGGCAATCAATCCGCTGGTACCTTTCGATGCCGAACGCGCGCAGAACAGTGGCAAGAAAGTCCCCCAGGACATCATCGCCGGTGGCTTGCCGACCGTGCTGTCACAGATGTTTCGCGCCATCCTGCAATCGCGCTTGCAGGTGGGTATTGCCCACTACGGTCGCTCGTATGGCAAGGCCGACGTGGTTCTGTTCGAACCCGGCAGCGACGATGTCGAAATGTTTTATTCAAACGTGTTCAGCTACAGCAATCGCCAGCGCGTTGCCGAAAGTGCGTGGCAGGCGACACGCGCCGATTTGCGCGAGCGCAGCGACGAGTTGAATGCGCTGTTCAAGCGTCACGGCATGCGACTGCGCGAAAAGCAGCTCGCCAGCACACAAACATTGGTCGAATCACTGGCAACGCCACTGCGACGCACCGACACGACCGCGCGCCTGCATCGTGTTCTCGACCGACTCGATGGTGCTCTAGATAACCACGGTTTGCGCGCACCGCGGGTTCCGCGAAAAACGGCGAAACGGCCCGTCGCTCGTGCCTGATTCGACTGTCCGTGCGGCCCCAGCATCTGAACGCGATAGACTGTCTGCTCTAGCGGTCGGGCGTAAAATCCAGAAAAACGCGACGCATCCGCAACCATTATCGAGGAAGGCAATATGAACAAACCGAAGCTGAAGTCCAAGAAAGTCGCCGAAGAAAGCGTCGAGCAGGCGCGCAGCGCCGGCAAGAGCATTGTCGATTCCGCGCAGCATATCTGGCTTGCCGGTCTCGGCGCTTTCGCCAAGGCGCAGGCCGAAGGCACCAAATTGTTCGACCGGCTGGTACGCGAGGGCATGGCCATCGATGCGCGCACGCGCAAGTTCACCGAAGGCAAGGTCGAGGAAATGCGCGGCACGGTCGAGTCGACGGTCGGTCAGGCGCGTCAGCGCACTCAGGAGACTTGGGATAATCTCGAGAAGATTTTCGAGACACGCGTGTCGCGTTCACTCAACAAGCTCGGTATTCCCGGCCGCGATGAGATCAAGAATCTGAGCGGACGTGTCGAAGATCTTTCGCGTGAGGTCGGAAAGCTCGCCGGCAAGAGTGGCCAGACGACGAAACCCGCTGCGGGTAGCAAGACTGCAACCGCGAAACGCAAGGCTGTCGGTTCGGTAGCACGCGTCCGCGACGAAATAGCGGATGTCGCCAAGGAACTCGAAGCAGCGCAATTGGCCGCAAAGAAAGCGAGTCCGGCACCGAAGGCGACCAAGGCTGCAAAAGCGGTGAAGCCCGCAAAGAAGGCCTCGACCGCCAAGGCTGCGAAGACCGCCAAGCCGGCGAAAAAGCGCGCCAAATAGCCTGGTTTTTTCTGGTGCCTGATCGAGTGATTGGGCACCAACGAGATAGTCTCCGATGCCGCACATTCGCGCGGCATCGGCGTTTTTGGCTGTGCGCAATCTGACGCCCTACGCACCAACCTGCTTCTTGCTGGATCGCTATAATCTGCCCATCCTCTCTTGCGACGCACGCCGTGCCTGCACGAATCACTCCCGATGGCACTCGCGGCCTGATCATCGCCAGTGGCGAACTGACGTCCGATCAGGCATCCATTTCTTTATTGACGCGCCTGCTGTCGAATTGCGGCGAGCACGTCCGCGTGCTGATTCTGGTCGCGCCGGACGAAGCCGGCGATGACGATGCCGAACTCGAATCTGCCCTACTTGTCGCCGGTGCTCGTGAGGTTCGCGCACACGCGCTGCATTCTCGCGTCGATGCCTCGCGATCCCCGCTGATCGATTCGCTCGATCAAACCGACCTGCTGCTGTTTGGTCCGCATCTGCCACTACGCCTGACGGCACTGATCGGCGGCACAGATCTCGCACGTGCGATTCGTCGCCGCAACGCCGACGGACTTCACGTCGCGGCCCTGGGCTCGGCAGCGGCGTTGTTGTGCGAGCACATGCTCGCAAGCGGGTCCGCAGGCATCACGCCGCGTGTCGGGAGTGCATCGCTTGCGCCGGGCCTCGGTCTGACCAATCGCGTACTGATCGATCAGGGCGGCCACGCCAGCGATCGGCTTGGTCGTCTGCTCGCCGCACTGGCGCTGAATCCATTTGCACTCGGTGTCGGTATCGATGCGGCAACTGCCGCGATCATCGGGCCCGACAATGTCATGGAAGTCATCGGCAGTGGCGGCGTCACCGTCATCGATCCCGCCGAAATGGCCGAGACGAATATCGCCGATGTCGCGCATGGCGCGCCGATCCGGGTAACCAATCTGCGCCTGCATGCGCTGACTGGTGGGGCCCGTTACGATCTCGATTTCCGCCGTAGCCTGCCGTCGTGAACGAGTCGACCCACCCCGCGTTCGAGATTCGCCCGGCAACGCGCGAGGACAACGCCGCGATTGCTGCAATCATTCGCAGCGTTATGCCGGAATTCGGCGCCGATGGACCCGGTTTCGCAATCCATGATGCCGAAGTCGATTGCATGTTCGAGACCTATGCGCGACCGCGCAGTGCGTTCTTCGTTGTCGAGCACAATGATCGCGTGATTGGTGGTGCAGGCATTGCGCCGCTGGAAAATGGCGACCCGGACATCTGCGAATTGCGCAAGATGTATTTCCTGCGCGAACTGCGCGGTCTGGGTGCCGGCAAGGCAGTGATCGAGCGCTGCCTCGGTGCCGCGCGCGGTTTTGGTTTCCGTGCCTGTTATCTGGAAACCCTTAATGGCATGAACGCAGCGCAAGCGCTGTATTCGCGCATGGGGTTTCAGCGCATTGAAAAACCGCTCGGCAACACCGGGCATTTCAGTTGCGATCGGTACTACACGATCGACCTTCTGCAGTCCTGATCTACCGCTAGCGTGCGAGCTACCCGTCCGACTTACTTAGGTCCGGACTGGAGTTTTCACCGCCACTGCTAACCGCCATGTCATCGTCCGGCAGATTTTTTTCGGGTGTCGCCGCCAAATCGCCAGTTCCGCGAGAGACATCCTCCTCTCGCTGTCGCAACAGGTGATCTGCCAACGCACGATAAATCGGTTTCTTGCACAGCAGCGTCGAGAACGTGCGGCCGAGCAGGCACGCGGCCATGATCGGTAGAACGAAATCATGATTGTCGGTCAGTTCCATCGAGATAACCGCCGATGTCAGCGGTGCCTGGGTAACACCGGCGAGGTACGCCGCCATGCCGAGCAGGATCACCGCGGTAGCATCCGTATGAGGCAGCCACGGCGCAAGGTTGGCGCCGATTCCCGCACCGACGGCGAGCGCCGGTGAAAAAATACCGCCGGGAATGCCGGCTGCATACGACACTATGTTGGCGAGCCATTTCTCGATGCCGAACCACGGCGTGATCGCGTGGCTGCCGGCGAGTATTTCGCGCGCTTGCGCATAGCCGGTGCCGTATACCGCATCCGCGCTAAGGATGCCGATGCCGGCAAGCACCAGTCCACATGTCGCGGCGAACAGCGGTGGTGACCAGCGCCGAAAACGGCCCAATACGCCGGGCATCGAGGTCGCGGCAATCAGGATCGTCCGTGCAAACAAACCTCCAGCCAGCCCGCCGACAATGCCGGTCGCGAGCACGGCGATCCAGCTTTCGCCGAGCGGCAACGATGTCGACAGACGTCCGAAGTAAGCGTAGTCGCCGACCAGACCAAGCGATACCACACCGCCGATCATCACGGCAGTCAGTAAGGCTCCGCTGAATCGATGCTCGAACGCGCCGGCAAGTTCCTCGATCGCAAACATGACGCCGGCCAGTGGTGTGTTGAACGCGGCGGCGATGCCAGCTGCGCCGCCAGCGAGGGCGAAACGCGCGATCGTCTGGGTATCGCGAAAACCAAACCGCTGCGCGAGCCAAGCCATCAGCCCCGCACCGACATGCACGGTCGGCCCTTCGCGACCGACCGAGGCACCGACCAGCATCGCGAACAAGGTCAGCGCCAGCTTGCCGGCAGCGACCGGCAGCGCCAGCAGACTGTCGCGAAACGAAGCGTCCTCGGAGCGCTGCACAGACGCGATCACCTGCGGAATACCGCTGCCGCGTGTCGCCGTCAGCACGCCTTGCGTCAGCCATGCCAGCAGGGCAAATCCAAGCGGCGTTACCAGCAACGGCCACCAGCGCGAATGATCTAGCATGCGCCGGAAAAGCTCATAGCAAACATCGCCGCCCTTGGCGAAAACGATTGCGACCAGGGCCACCGCGACACCGCCAATCCACAACACCGCACGCCGCTTCCAGCGCAGCGGTGACAGCAGCGCGTGCTGGTCTTCGCTGGGGAGAGGTTCGTCTCGACTCATACACATATTCTGCGCGATCTCGTCGCGCCACACATACCGACTTGCATGGAGCATGCGGAAACGATGTTGCTTTCTCGGCCCACTGGATGAGGCCCATGGTCGGGGCTGCTAGAATTCGCGCCCTCGCTAACTCGGGAAAATTCCATGCAACTCGATCAGGTCAAGGCGATCATCACCGGCGGCGCCTCCGGTCTCGGCTTCGCCGTCGCGCAACACCTCGTCGCCCACGGCGGCAAGGTTGTGTTGTTCGACGTCAACGACGACAAAGGCGGCGCTGCGGTCGCGACGCTTGGTGCCGGCAACGCGAAATACCTGCACACCGATGTCGGTGATGAAGCCGGCGTGCATGCGAACACGACTGCGGCGCGCGCGTTTCTCGGCGGTCTCAATGTCGCGGTCAATTGCGCCGGCATCCTCGGTCCGGGTCGGGTTCTCGGCAAGGAAGGGCCAATGCCGCTGAAGACTTTCGCCAGCACGATCACGATCAATCTGATCGGCAGCTTCAATGTCGCCAAGGCGGCTGCCGACCTGATGCAAAATAACGCTGCTGGCGAAGACGGCGAGCGCGGCGTCATCGTCAGCACCGCCTCGGTCGCCGCCTACGATGGACAGATCGGTCAGGCTGCCTATTCGGCGTCGAAGGGCGGCGTCGTCGGGATGACTCTGCCGATCGCGCGCGAACTCGCGCGCTTCGGTATCCGTGTCATGACTATAGC
>JBDTOS010000092.1:0-9065 GCA_039933095.1 Dokdonella sp. | reverse complement strand
AGCGCGAAGCGGCAATTGAACACGCGACCTGATGCGCCGGCCCTGCTCGCGACCGATGCCGTTTTCAGTATGGATGGCGATGTCGCCCCATTGCGCGAGCTTGCTGATCTCTGCCGCACGCAACAAGCCACGTTCATGGTCGATGACGCGCATGGCATCGGCGTGCTCGGCGCAAACGGCGCCGGCAGCCTGATCGAAGCGGACTTGAACGAAGACGACGTGCCGGTGTTGATGGCGACACTCGGCAAGGCGCTCGGCGTGACCGGCGCGTTTGTCGCCGGCTCCGCGCATCTGATCGATGGGCTGACCCAGTTCGCCCGCACCCATGTCTATACGACCGCGCTACCGCCCGCACTCGCCGCAGCGACGACAAAGGCGATCGAGCTTGCCCGCAGCGAAGCGTGGCGTCGCGAAACCTTGGTCACCTTGGCGTCACAGTTTCGCGAAGGAGCCGCCGAACGTGGCCTCGAACTGATCGAATCGCGAACGCCGATCCAAGCTGTACTGGTCGGCGATAGCGCGGACGCACTTGCTGCGTCGGCAAAACTTGAGGATGCCGGCTTTTTTGTCCCGGCAATCCGCCCGCCAACCGTGCCGGCAGGCAAGTCGCGATTGCGCGTAAGTTTGTGCGCCCTGCATACGCAAGACGATGTCGAGCGATTGCTCGATGCGTTGCGCACCGTGCTGCACTGACCGAAAGCATGCACATCGACGTTGTTGGTTCCGGGCCGGACCTCGTCTTGATCCACGGCTGGGCGATGCATAGCGCAATCTTTGCGCCGCTGACGCAATTGCTGACCGAACATTTTCGCCTGCGTCTGGTTGATCTGCCCGGACACGGACGCACCCACGTGGCCACTCCCGGCGCTCTTGACCCGACGATCTGCGCGCGCGCCATCGCGGCACAAACACCGCCGGCCATCTGGCTTGGCTGGTCGCTCGGCGGACTCGTCGCATTGCATGCTGCGCTCGATCACTCGTCCGGGGTGCGCGGCCTGATCGAAATCGCTGCGAGTCCGAAGTTTGTCCGCAGCGACAACTGGCCGCATGCGGTCGACTGCGCCGTGTTTGACGAATTCGCGATCGGGCTTGGAAACAACTATCGCGGCACGATCGAGCGCTTTCTCGCGCTGGAAACGCTCGGCTCGCCGCATGCGCAATCAGAATTGCGCGCGCTCAAACAGCAGGTGTTCGATCGCGGCGAGCCGGACACGGCGGTGTTATGCGAAGGCCTGAAGATTCTTGAGACCACCGATCTGCGCGCACGCCTCGCGGAGTTGACCGTGCCGAACCTGTGGATTGGCGGTCGTCGCGATCGCCTGGTTCCGCCCGCAGCGATGCGCTGGGCTGCGCAACACAGTCCGCGCGGACAGTGGCTCGAAATCAATTCCGGCCATGCACCGTTTGTCAGCGATGCGCCCGCAGTCGCCACTGCAATTCGCGAATTTGCCGACGCGCTGAAATCCACATGAGCGGCCAGTTCGACAGCGAGCATGTACGCCACGCGTTCGGTCGCGCGGCAACGACCTACGAGCGTCATGCAGTGTTGCAAAATGAGGTCCAGTCGCGTTTGCAGGAACGCCTCGATGATCTTGCCGTTGCGCCACGCTGCGTCGTCGATGTCGGCTGCGGCACTGCGCTCGGCACCGCCGCGCTGCGCAAGCGTTATCCAGGCGCGCAGACGATCGCGCTCGATATCGCACTGCCCATGCTACGGGTGGCAAAGCAACACACGACCTGGCTGCAATCACTTGCCGGCAAGTCGTTCGCGCGCGTCTGCGGCGATGCAGAAGCGTTGCCGCTGCGCGAAACCAGCGTCGACCTGCTGTACTCGAACCTGTGCTTGCAGTGGTGCGGTGATCTCAACACGGTATTCGATGAATTCCGTCGTGTGCTCGCGCCGCAGGGTGCGTTGCTTTTCAGCACCTTCGGTCCGGATACGCTGGTTGAATTGCGTCAGGCATTTGCCGAAGTCGATTCCACGCCGCACGTGAGCCGGTTTCTCGACATGCACCAGCTTGGCGACAGCTTGCTTGCGGCGGGGTTTCGCGATCCGGTCATCGAGCGCGACGTATTCACGCTGACTTATCCCAACGCACTGAGCCTGATGCGCGAGTTGCGCGCGATCGGCGCAACCAATGCCGACCGCGAACGCAAGCGCGGCCTGACCGGCAAGCACCAGCTTCAAAGTGTGATCGCTGCGTACGAGCAATTTCGCGCTGACGGCGTGTTGCCGGCGACCTACGAAGTCATCTATGCCGTTGCCAGGGCGCCGGATACCGGCCAGCCGCGACGCAGTGCCGGAGGGCAGATCGCGAGTTTTCCGCTCGATCGGTTGCGCGGTTCGCGCAGGCCCACCAATTGATCCATCTACTGCTGATTCGTTGGCTCGAAATCGAAACATCGCTTGTCGCCGACGCCGCGCGCTCGTAGGGTAGCGCTCCCAGCAACGCGCGAACACGACGCATGCGCACAACCCATGAAATTGTTCGATCGATTGCTGCCGTCATCCTGCTTGCGTACGGGATCGCAGCGAGCGCGAGCGAACCCGAATCAACTACGGCTGCGTTGACGCATTCAGCCGAGGGTTGCGTGAATATCGATAGCGACAGCGCTCGCCTTGCCTGCTATGACACCGCGCTCGGTCGCGCCGCATCGCCTGCAGGGAAGCCATCTGAGCATCGCGTTTTTCCGCATGAATCCGGCGCGCCCGCAAGCGCGCGGACAGACCCGACATCAGCGCCCGCCACGAAGCGGTCGCAGCTCGACTCGCGCTGGGAACTCGACCAGGATTCGAAACTCGGGCCATTCCACATCCGCGCCTACAACCCGGTTTACCTGATGCCGGCTTTCTACACGACCAGTCTCAACCGCTATCCCGAATCGCCGTCGCCGAACCATCAGGTGACGACTGCCGAGGAACTCGATCGCACCGAAGTCAAATACCAGCTCAGTCTCAAGACCAAGGTGCTGGAAAACATTTTCGGCGACAACGGCGATGTCTGGATGGGCTACACCCAGGTGTCGCACTGGCAGCTTTACAACGAGGCCGATTCGCGTCCATTCCGCGAGACGACCTACGAACCAGACGCGACCCTGATTTTCCGCACCAACTATGATGTGCTCGGCTGGAATGGACGTCTATTCGGAATTGGCCTCGATCATCAGTCGAATGGCCGATCGAACCCGTTCTCGCGCAGCTGGAATCGCGTCATCGCGAACATCGGCTTCGAGCGCGATGGCTGGACGTTGAATTTGCGCCCGTGGTGGCGTATCCACGAAAGCCGCAGAATCGACGACAATCCAGACATCGAGGACTATCTCGGTCGCGGCGATCTACAGTTGATCCGCGTCTGGAACGGCAACCAGTTCTCGCTGATGGCGCGCCACTCGCTGCGCGGCGGCGATCGTAGTCATGGCGCCATGCAATTCGAGTGGGCGTTTCCGATCGTTGGCGAGTTGTTCGGCCACTTTCAACTCTTCAACGGCTACGGAGAAAGCCTGATCGATTACAACCACCGCGCGTGGTACGCCGGTATCGGTGTGTCGCTACTGGAATGGTATTAAGCGCCCGGTCACCCGCAGGGCTTGGCATGTCGCCGCTCACTTGGTGTTCAATGCTGAGGTTCGTTATGCGTTAGGGACGCGCACCGACGTGGCGCGTCGTGTCTATTGATCGCTTGTTTTCTCCCAACCTCCGGAGTTGCCGTTTGCAAGCCCTACTGATTTCCACCGCCACGGTTGCGCTCGCCGAGATCGGCGACAAAACCCAGTTGCTGTCGCTGATCCTTGCCGCGAAATACCGCAAGCCGCTCCCGATCTGCCTCGGCATTCTGATCGCGACGCTGGTGAATCATGCGCTGGCCGGCGCGGTCGGTGCGCTGGTCGCCGGATGGTTTTCGCCGATGCAATTGCGCTGGATTGTCGCGCTGTCGTTTCTGGCCGTCGCCGCATGGACGCTGATTCCCGACAAGCTCGACAACGATCAGATCGCCGGCAGCGCCGTGCGCAGCGTGCTGATCGCGACCGTGATCGCATTCTTTCTCGCTGAGATGGGCGACAAGACGCAAATCGCGACGATTGTGCTGGCCGCGCAATACACGCCCCTGTGGCAGGTGGTTGCGGGCACCACAATCGGGATGTTGCTCGCCAATGTGCCGGTGGTCTGGCTCGGCGCACGCTTCGCGGCGAAACTACCGCTCAAGGCCGCGCGCATCGGAGCGGCAATCCTGTTCGCACTGCTCGGTTTGTGGATCCTTTTTTCAGGGATCGCGCTGCCCTAGCTCGCTGTAAACGCCAGCGCTGCGTCTACGCCGAGCCTGCCACGACATTCACGCTGAGCGCCAGGATGATCACGTTGAAGAAAAACGCGATCACCGAATGGCCCAACGCCAACCGGCGCAGATGACGACCGCTGATCTGCACGTCCGACACCTGGAAGGTCATGCCGACGACGAAGGCAAAATAGGCAAAGTCCCAGTAATCGGGATTGTCCTTGCCGGGAAACTCCAGCCCCTTGCGCATGACTTCCCTGGTCGGACCGGCGGACGTGTCGCCGTAATACTCATGCGCGTAGTGAAGCGCGAACATCGTGTTCATGAAAACCCACGCCAGAAGGATGCAACTCGCCGCAAGCACGATCTCGATCAAACGCCCCGACTTCCCGCCATGCAGCTCAAGCCCCAACGCAACCAGCACCACCAAGGACACGACCACGCTGCTCCAGAGGATGCCCCAGCGACTCGCGTCCTCCTGCTGCGCGCGCTTGCGAATCTCGACCACGGTTTCGCTCGCGAACAGGTGCGCGGTCGCCGCCAGGAAACCGATGGCCGCCACATCAAACGCCAGCAGGATCGAGCGCGCTGGTTCGAATCCGGTCGCGAGCAAACCAGTCAAAATCAAGACAAACATCAGCGCCCCGACGGTAAAACGCGGCCGCTGCCGGGTCCGTTTCCAAAAGCGCGTCAGAGAATTGCCGGATTTTTTTTTCGCCGGGGATTTGCGCATCGCTGCCGTCACCTGGTTCGGTATTCGGAGCGCGCCATCGGCGCGCCGTTGTCAGGATCAGGGGCGATGAGCTACAACGCGTCCGCCCCAAGCTCGCCGGTGCGAATGCGCACAACTTGTTCCAGATCCCAGACGAAAATCTTGCCATCGCCAATCTTGCCGCTATTGGCTGCCTGCTGGATCGTGTCGACCACCCGAGTGACATCCTGATCGGTCACCGCCACTTCGAGTTTGATCTTCGGCAGAAAATCGACCACGTACTCCGCACCGCGATACAACTCGGTATGGCCTTTCTGGCGCCCGAAGCCTTTCACCTCGGTTACCGTGATGCCCTGCACGCCGGCCTCGGCAAGCGCCTCGCGCACGTCGTCGAGCTTGAACGGCTTGATGATAGCCATGACCATTTTCATTCGATGCACCTTCCGCAGGGACTTGGCGGATTCTAGCGCGCTTGCAGGCGGAGCCTGCGTCTGCCGCACACTTCGTGCGCTGCGAACGTAAGTCGCTCGCATTGCTCGCTGTGAGTCGGCGGCTTTCGCCGCCTGTAAGCAAGTCAGTAGTGCCGCACTACCTGCGGCACTGCCGATCTGCTCCCTGACTTACTTACTCACTTACCGACTGACTCACAGCCCACAGTAAGATATTTCCTACATCATGTTGCGATTCGCGCGGATGGCAGCGCGAACGCGAATACCTAGACTGTTGACGCCGGGGAGATCTGCGTCAATCACGGAAGCAGGCGCAGGAATGGATGCACGCAGGATGCGCTGCACGGACGCTGTCCATCGGCCCGCTGGTCGGGCCGGTGGACACTGTCCTCGTGATAGCGAATCATCATTCTCGGCAAACCGATCTGGAGCAGACCATGACCGCAATTCACGGACTCGATGAACTCGCCCTACGCCTGGCCGAAATGGTGCCGACCGGCATGAAGCAGGCGCGGGAAGACCTGACCGCGAATTTCCGCAGCGTGCTGCAGGCCGGTTTGCGCAAACTCGACGTGGTCACGCGCGAAGAATTCGACGTACAGCGCAGCGTGCTGTTGCGTACGCGCGAAAAGATCGAGGAGCTTGAGCGTCAGCTGGCGCTGCTGGAGCAATCGCTCGCCGCGCAGTCACAGTCGCCTCCGGATCGATGATCATGGCGGTGCGCACGCAACCCTACCTGGCGCACCACAAACAACCAACAGAAACCACCGGCAAGCGAATGCTGTCGGTGCGCTGTTGCGTGCATGGTTATGGTGATCACCCGTCGTGTCGCGGGTCCTCATGAGCCTCGCCCTCGTCTACAGCCGCGCCCAGGACGGCATCGCCGCGCCGCTGGTCACCTGCGAAGTGCATCTTTCCGGCGGCCTGCCCGGCACGTCGATCGTTGGTTTGCCCGAGACTGCGGTGAAGGAAGCGCGCGATCGCGTGCGTGCTGCGATCCTCACCGCCCAGTTCGACTACCCAGCGCGGCGCGTCACGGTTGGCCTCGCGCCGGCCGATCTGCCGAAGGACGGCGGCCGCTTCGACCTGCCGATCGCCCTCGGCATTCTTGCGGCGAACGGAAATCTGCCGCGCGAGGCGCTCGCCGATCACGAGTTTCTCGGCGAACTCGCGCTGTCCGGCGAACTGCGTCCGGTACATGGCGTTTTGCCGGCCGTCTTGCGCGCTATGCGCGCCGGTCGCCGCGTGATCGTGCCGCGCGACAACGGCCACGAAGCCGCGTTGGTCCGCGATGCCGACGTACGCACCGCCGGATCGCTTCTCGAAGTGTGCTCGTATCTATGCGGACGCAGCGACTTGCCGCAAGCAATCGCTGCCACGCCGACCGTCGCCGTCAACGACTTGCACGAACCCGATCTTGCCGACGTGCGCGGACAACCGCAGGCACGCCGCGCACTCGAACTTGCGGCAGCGGGGATGCACAACCTGTTGCTGGTCGGTCCGCCCGGCACCGGCAAGACCATGCTCGCGAGTCGGTTGCCCGGAATCCTTCCGCCGCTGACCGAGGACGAAGCGATCGAACTTGCCGCAGTGCGTTCGGTGGCCGGCGTCAACGGCGACTTCGCGCACTGGAAACGCCGCGCATTCCGCAATCCGCATCACACCGCCTCGGCCGTCGCGCTGATCGGCGGTGGATCGATCCCACGACCCGGCGAAGTGTCGATGGCGCACCACGGTGTGTTGTTTCTCGACGAGTTGCCGGAGTTCGATCGGCGCGTGCTCGAAGTGCTGCGCGAGCCGCTGGAATCGGGCCGCGTGATCATTTCGCGCGCCGCACGCCGCGCCGAATTTCCCGCGCGCTTCCAGTTGATCGCGGCGATGAATCCGTGCCCCTGTGGCTACGCTGGCGATCCGAGCGGGCGCTGCCGCTGCACGCCGGATCAGATCGCGCGCTATCGCTCGCGCCTGTCCGGCCCTTTACTCGATCGCATCGACCTGAAACTCGAAATGCCGCGCGTCCCGCTCACCGACCTGCGCGATGCGCAAACCGGCGAACCAAGTTCCATTGTCCGCGCCCGCGTCATCGCCGCCCGCGAACGCCAGATGGCCCGCGCCGGTCGCCCGAATGCTTGGCTCAACAACCGCGAAGCCGAACGCGATTGCGCGCTTGGCCCCGGCGAACACAAGCTGCTGGACATCGCGATCGAACGCCTCGGCCTGTCCGCGCGCGCCTACCACCGTGTCCTTCGCCTCGCCCGTACGATTGCCGATATTTCCGGCGCACCAAACATCGAGGCCGCGCATCTGTCCGAGGCAATTCAGTATCGGCGCTTTGATTTGCGATGACTGATTTCGGCAGCCTCATTCCTTTGCGCTCCGGTCGCGCTTATGACGCTGCTCTTGCCCGCCCAGCACGCGACAAATCCCAAGCGATCCGACGTTGACTCGCATCATTACTGTAGCTACATTTAAACATGTGGGTTGAGTTTGACCCGGCCAAGGACGCAATCAATCAGGAGAAACACGGCGTATCCCTCGCGCTCGCATCTGAACTCGATTGGGATGCCGCTCTGTTTTGGGTTGATGAACGCTACGAGTACGGCGAACTGCGCATGATCGCGCTCGCGCCAGAAACTGGAATCCTCTACTACGTGGCTTTTGTGGATCGTGGCGAGGCGCGAAGGATCATTAGTTTGCGCAGAGCCAACCGACGCGAGGTGAAACACTATGTCCAGAGCTACTAAACGCCCTGCGGTTGTCATGCCCACCGCGGCAGAAGACAAGATCATCACTGCGGCCGCCAAGGCAGACCCGGACGCGCAGCCGCTCACGCCGAAGCAATTGAAAGCCATGATTCCGCTCAAGGCCGTGCGCGGTCGCCCCAAGTCCACGAACAGGAAGCAGCTTGTGTCAGTTCGCTACAGCCCCGAGGTTCTGGCGTATTTCAAATCGACCGGCGAGGGTTGGCAATCGCGAATGGATGGCGTGCTCAAGCAATACGTTTCGCGCCATTCGCGCCCAGCGTGAGGCCTGTGCCCCACATGCCTCCAAGTGCAACAACAACTCCCTGATCACTCTTCCCGTATCTCTCTTATGAGCGCGCTCGCGGCTTGAACCGCAGCATCGGTGCTTCGACCAGCGACCACGACAAGGCCGCGAACGCCCAAGCGACCGGCAGTGCGATCGCGGTGAGTTCCAGCGGATGCAACGTCGGCCATAGCGCAATCAACGCCTGCTGGATCGGGAATCCGTACAGGAAAATTCCGTACGACCAGTCGCGATCTTTCGGAAACGGGAGCGCCGGCAAGCGATACGCAATGCACGCGGTTGCATAGAGAATCGTCGTGATCGCGACGGCGAGATAGACGCGGGTTCCTGATGCGCAGATCAGCGCGACGACGAGCACCGCGAGCACGCGCCAACTGATCGGCACGTAGCGCGACCAGTGCGCGGCGAGGCCGCCGATGATGAAGACCTCGGTCAGCGATCGGTAGTAGTTCTGGTCGACTTCGCCGACCCACCACTGTGCGGTCGAGATCGCGAGCATGCCGATCGCGAATAGGGTGAACCAGCGCCGGCTCGGCAGAACGGCGATCAGCGCGAGCAGAATCCAGTACGCGTACAGACGCG
>JBDTOS010000091.1:0-9073 GCA_039933095.1 Dokdonella sp. | reverse complement strand
TATTCTTCGTGGCCGCCGATGATCTTCACCCCTACATCAAATGTGGCCTCATTCAAAGCCGCTGGCGAAAATACCATCGATGTCGCTGCCGGTTACGTATAACTGGCGCGTGCTCTCGACAATCCCTTTCGATCCATTGTTATAGCCGGAACTGAGTTGCCCGCGCGCGCGCAAATAGAAATTGGTGTTGACCGGCGGAATGATCCCTCGGAAACGCCAGCCGCCGCTGATTGCTTGCATTGTCCCTGCCAGCAAGTAGCTGCTGCCGGTTGACGAGGACAGAAGCTGTGGGGGCGTTGCCAGTTCCGGGCTGGCACCCGAGCGCATCCAGGTGACGCTGCTGGGGCCGTTGGTGTAGCGCACCAGACCGAGCGATTGCAACGCCGCTTGCGACGTGCCGAGTCGCGCTATGTATTTGCGCGTTTGACCACCAATCGTATGGAAATCGCCAATAGCGATCACCTTGCCGTCGGGCTGCACGGCCAATCCATCGACTGGAGCGCTAGCATTCGGGTCGAACGTCGTATCCAGACTTCCATCCGCATTCAGTCGCGCGATGCGATCGCGGGCCTGACCGCCCACCATCGTAAAACCCCCTCCCACCACCAATTTGCCGTCGGCCTGCAGCGCCAGTGTATAGACGCTGGGGTTCACGTTCGGATCAATGAAAGTCGTATCCACAGTTCCATCGGTATTCAGCCGCGCGACGCTATTGCGCGTCTGACCGGCAATCATGGAAAACAAGCCAGCAACCAACAGCTTCCCGTCCGGCTGCACTGCCAGTGCCGCAACTCTGCTGCTCGCGTTCGGATCGAAGGCCGTGTCGAGTGTGCCGTCCGCGTTCAACCGCGCGATGCGATTGCGCGGCTGCCCCGCGATCATCGTGAAATCGCCGCCCACGACCAATTTGCCATCGGATTGCAGCGCCAACGCATAAACCACGTTGTCAGGATTTGGATTGAAGCCCGTATCCACCGTGCCACCGGTAAAGAGCCGCGCAATGTGGTTGACGTTGGACCCATGAATCACCGTGAACGTGCCGGCCACGACGATCTTGCCATCCGGTTGCAGCAGCAACTTACTGACAGTGCCATTTGCGTCCGGATTGATAAAGCCACTGGCCTGGCTGCCATCGACAGCGAGTCGCGCGATGTGGTTACTCGGCAGGCCTCCCATCGTGGTGAAATTCCCCCCCACTACCACTTCACCATTGGGTTGCACGGCCAGCGCGGCGACGTACCCGTTCGCATTCGGATTGAACGTCGCGTCGAGAGTGCCATCAACATTTAAGCGCGCAATGTGGTTTCGACTCTGGCCGTCGATCATGTTGAAAAAGCCGCCCAGCACCAGTTTTCCGTCAGACTGCAACGCCAACCCAACGGGTGTTACCTCCCCAGAGGGGGTTGTAGCTGGATTGGAGACAAATGCAGCGTCCAGGCTGCCGTCGGTGTATAGACGCGCGATGCGATTGCGGGGCTGAAACTGCATCATCGTGAATCCGCCTCCCGCAATCAGCTTGCCATCCGACTGCAAAACGAGTGCGGTGACGACAGCACTCGGGCTCGGAATGAAATTCGGGTCGACAAGCCCGGTGCGAGTCAGTCGCGCAAGGTAAAAGCGGTTGATGCCACCGATCGTGGTGAACTGACCGCCGATCAGCACATTGCCGTCTGGTTGCAGTGCAAGCGCCGTTATGGGGTTGTCTGCATTCGGATTGAACACTGCTTCTGCACTGCCATCGGTGTTCAATCGAGCAATGTAGTTGCGCGACTGACCACCGATCCCGTTGAAAAACCCACCGACCACTATCTTGCCGTCAGGCTGCAGAGCCAGCGCGTAGACACCGTTATTCGCATTCGGATCGAAGCCCAAGTCGACGCTGCCGTCGGCATTCAGCCGCGCGATGCGATTGCGGGTCTGGGAACCCATCAGTGTGAAATCACCGCCAATGATCAATTTGCCATCCGGCTGGAATGCCACCACGCGGACTATGCCGCTCGCGTTCGGATCGAATGCCGTATCCACACTGCCGTCGGTATTCAGCCGCGCAATACGATTGCGGGTCTGTCCCGCGATCATCGTGAAAACGCCCCCCACGGCCAGTTTTCCATCGGACTGCAACGCCAACGAATAGACGAGGTTGTTGGCATTGGGATCGAAACCCAGGTCCAGGCTGCCATCGGCATTCAAGCGCGCAATACGGTTGCGGATGGTTGCGCCAGCGTGAGTGAATATGCCTCCGATCACAATCTTGCCGTCAGGCTGTACCGCAATGGCCCTGACATAACCATCGACGCCAGTGGCGGAAAAACTCGTATCCACACTACCGTCGGCGTTCAGTCGCGCGATGCGGTTGTGGGTTACTCCGGCAATTGTCGTGAAATCACCTCCGACTACCGCCTTGCCATCGGATTGCATGGCCAGCGCAAGGACGCTGCCGTTCGCATTCGGATCAAAGCCATCATTGGCAGTTTGCGCGCGGCTGACACTTTGCATCGTGATGCAAGCGACTAACAAAGTGGCGATCGCGAAACCGCGATGTGAGAACCGCAAAAAAGTACCCATGATCGATCTCCCATGCCGACACGGCGCCGGTCATGGAGGTAGAACACCGTTTGGGGTGCGGTTTGGACAAGGGCAGTGGAAATCTCGGCGATGAGCCGTCACACCAAAAAAAATTATCGATGCGTGGGCGTTTCAGGACCAGGATCAGGATAGAGCGTGCTGTCGCCGCTCAATGTGCGCAGTAGCTGGCGAGTCGCCGCGGGCAAGTCGCTGGGTTGCGCCTTGAGCGCAATGGCCTGTTCGACCGCAGCTTTCACATCTGCGGGTCGGTTCAAATTGGTCAGTATCTGTGCCTTCAGCACCAGCATCATCACATGGCGTGCCTTGCCTTCTGGTTCGACGCGTTGCCAATCTGTCAGTGACTGATCAATTTCGCGCAGTGCCTCGTCATTGCGCCCGGCTTTGAAAAGCGCTTGCGCGTAGCTGTTGCGCGTCAGCGCCGCTTCGCGCGTGGCATCACGGCCATTGCGATGGAGGATGTCGAGCGCTTCGGCACACAAACGAGTTGCGAGTTCGAAATCGTTTTGCTTGACCGCGACGTTGGACAGCGTCGAAAGGGAATACGCAATGGTCGGGTCATCATTGCCAAACAGTGCGCGGCGCTCGGCCAATGCTTGACTCATCTCGTGCTTGGCTTCGTCAAGGCGACCCTGCCGATAGAACGACATACCGAGATTATTGCGAGCGCGCGTGCAGACCTCCTGTTTGATGTGCGTTCTTTCGCAAACGCCGATCGCCGCAAGGTAGTTCGCATTGGCTTCGGGAAACCGGCGCTGTCTATCCATCAGTCCGCCGAGCGTGTCGTACGTGACCGCGATTTCGCGGTGGTCTTCCCCGAACACTTGGCGCTGCATAGCCAGTGCCTCATTGAGCAGGGTTTCTGCTTCCGGGTAGCGCTCCTCCCGTTGCAGAATGGCGGCAAGATCCTGCATCGAGCGCGCGATCGCATCATGCGGCGGTGTGTAGATGCGCTTTTTCAGCGCCAGCAATTCGCGGAAACGCGCTTCGCCTGCTGCGAGGTCGCCGACTCCGTCGTTGGCGATCGCCAGGTTGGAAAGTGCATCGACGTATCGATCGTCCTCGGGAGCATGCAGATCGTGCCATTTGACCAGCAGCGGGGCCAGCGTCGTGATCGCCTCGGGAAAGCGGTTTGCCTCGACCAATGCGCTGCCGATCTCGAACGCCGCTGCCAGCGCATCAGTGCTGTCGGCTCCATATACGTTGCGGGCGATGCGTACTTCGTCACGGCGATGGGCTATCGCTGCATCGGGTTTGCCAAGGTCCATTTCGGCCGCAGCCATCACTGCGTACGCGCGCAACAGGGTGACCGAGGGTGTCGCCCCGAGTTCAACGAGCACAGGATTCAGTGCGGCGACTGCCTCCGCTGCGTGTCCGGCGCGTTGCATGGCATCGGCGCGTAACACTTGAGCGTTGCGTGAGGCGTCTTCATCTCCAGCCGTCTGCGCAAGTATCTGGGCCTGGCCGAACAGCGATTCCGCCTGACTGAAATTCGACAACGACAAACTCACTTCGCCGAGCGTGCGCAGCAGGTCTGCCTGCGTTACCGCGTCGAGTTTCGTTGGTTGTGCGAGATTGCGTTGAGCCTGCTCGACGAGTGCCTCCGGCGTTGGACGCTGATCGCGCGGCATGTGGGCGCGCGCGGTGTCGAACAGGCCGACGACGAAATCACGCACCGTATTGGCGCGCAGCGCTTCCTGACGCGCTGCATGTGCCTGCCAGAGGGTCAATCCGAGTAAAGCGAACAGAGCCAGCACGAACAATGTCGTGGTGATCACGCCGCCGCGATGACGACCGACGAACTTGCGCGCCCGATAGAGTTGCGACGGCGGATGTGCGATCACCGGCTCGCCGAGCAGATGGCGTTCGATATCGTCGGCGAATGCGCCCGCCGATGCGTAGCGTCGTTCGGGTTCTTCTGCGGTTGCCTTGAGCACGATGTTGTCGAGATCGCCGCGCAGCTGTCGTCGCATTGCGCGCGCATTGGCCATCTGTGCCTGCGCCGCCGCCGTATCGTCGACTTGCGCCGACGGCGTGCGCGAATCACCCTGCTCGTGGCGGTGCCCGGTGATCAACTCACCGAGCAGGACGCCGAGCGAATAGACATCGGTCGCCGTGGTGATCTGGCCACGCAGGAATTGCTCGGGCGCGGCATACGCAGGCGTCATCGGCGCGTGGTGGGTTTGCGTGCCATCGGCATCCGCCGTGTCGAGCAGCTTGGCAATGCCGAAGTCGAGCAACTTCACCTCGCCCGATGGCGTCACCATGACGTTGGATGGTTTCAGGTCGCGGTGCACGATCAGCGCGCGATGCGCTGCTTCGACGGCGCGACAGACATCAACGAACAAGCGCAGTCGCTGCGGCAGATCTAGCGTGCGCGAGCGCGCGTGCTCGACGATGGATTCGCCTTCGATCAGATCGAGTGCGATATACGGCGAGCCCGCCTCGGTCAAACCGCCTTCGATCAGACGCGCGATACCGGGATGCTGCAATTGACTCAGTGCCCGGCGTTCATCGCGAAAGCGACGGCGCTCGTCGTCCGTATAAAGATTGCGTCGCAGTAGCTTCAATGCGACGTATTGCTTCACACCATCCTGTTCGCGACTCGCACGAAACACGATCGACGAGCCGCCTTCGCCGAGTTGCTCGTGCAACGTGAACGCGCCCACGCGTGTGCCTGCCGGTGGGGCGCCGGAAGATGCTTCGCCAACGGCATCCAGCACCCGGTCAAAAGTTTGATCGACGACATGGCCGGGGCGCGAACTGTCCGCCAAGAGCAGACGCTCGACCTCTGCACGATCGGCCGGATCCGGGCAATGAAATGCCAGCCATTCGTTGCGCTCGCCCGGCTCGATATCCAGGGCCGATTCAAACAGCGCGCGAATCGCGGAACGATCAGTGTGCGACGTGTTCATTGCCCGAAGTCTTTCTAGGTCAACGCCGAGATCAGAAAGGCACGCGCGTAGCGCCAGTCTCGATCGGCCGTGCGGCGGGTGACCCCAAGCAGTTCAGCGATCTGCTCGGCCGACAGGCCGGCGAAGTAGCGCAACTCGAACACGCGTTCGGCGCGCGCATCGGATGCCTCCAGTTGGCCTAGCGCTTCCTCCATCGCCAGCGCTTGTTCGGAGCTTGCGATCGTCAACGCTGCATCATCCGACGTGCCGAACGTGACCCGTGCCCATTCACCGCCAGCCTTCTGGCGCAGCCGATCGCGCGCACGGTTCATCAGCAGATGCCGCATCGCCCGCGCCGCATAAGCGAAAAACTGCGCCGAGCGCTCGAAAGCCAGACCCTTGCTGCCTTCCATACGCAGATACAACTCGTGAACGAGCGCCGTGGTATCGAGCGTTCCGCGCGCGCCGCCGGACAACTGGCGATGCGCCAGTTCCTTGAGCCGATCGTAAACTGCTTCGAATGTCGGACTTATCGAGTCGGCAGCGCTACCCGACTCATCGCTCGAACTGGGACTGGACATGGTGATCTCACTATGGCCATGCCAGTGTAAGTGACGACCGCGCGGATGTGCGTGAACGGGGTTTACCCGAACACGTTTACCGGATACGCGATTGCGAATGACACAGGACCTGCGCGAGCACGGCAACGGACTCGCATCCGAGCGCACAACTATAGGCGGTTTTCGCGCTGCTACGTCTTTCACAAGTACTCCACTTTCGGCGCACCAGTTGATGGTGGAAGCGCCCGACTACTTCAGCTCGAATGCACGCCGTCGTTTCCCTCATCAACCAGAACACCGATTCGCGACTGATTTGGACATGTTCGTCGTTGCAAGATTCGATCTGTCGGTAATGCGGGGATGGCGCCCGTAGGACATCGTTGCAACGGCGTCGCGAGTTACGCACGCCTGAAAACGGGCAAGTCAAGTCGGGAGCACCGACCTGACTTGCAGAGCGCTAAGGCTGGAAGCCGTCGCAGAAGATCGTGTCGCTCGCGCCGCAGGCGAATACGTGTTGGCGCTCGTAGGGCCCCAGATCGCGCACGCCCCACAGATCTCCGACCTCGGGTATGTCCTGATCGTGCGGCAACAGCTCGAGATCGCGATCGTCGCCGCTCACAGGTGGAGCGAAATCAACGCCGAGCGAATTGAGCGCCAGGTGATAGTCGCCGGCCGCTGCGTTCACGTACGTCGGCCGGCCAAGCACGACGCCCTCGACTGGAGGCAAGGTCGACACGTCGCTCGACAGTACGTAGTTGACATGCAGATCGGACTGGTTGCCCGAATACGCCAGGGCGAGATTGCCCGGTTGATCGATGATCGAGTCGGAAAGCGTCAGCGCGCCGTTCGAGTAGATCGTGTCGGTCGACAGGATCGTGTTGTTCACGATGGTGCAGTTCTCCATATCGAAGCGCCCGGCGTCCGCACTGACCAGTCGTCGGGTCACGTTGTTATTCGCCAGCAGGCAGTTGCCGGCATAGTGGAAATAGTTGATGTCATTTCCTCTGGTTCGGATCGCATACCCGCCATGGTTGTCGCGCATCGAAAACCGATCGCCGCTGAAAGCGCCATCACTGGTCAGATAGACAGTCGATCCCAAGGTCGGATTGCTGGCCGGATCGAGGGCAGAGTTGCTGTTCAAGGTATTGCAGGTAACGCCGCTCGCGCAGCGCTGGGCACTTGCTGGCAGGCCAGCGCAGCCATATTGAATCCTGTTCAGATTGACGAAGCTGCCCCTATCAACGCTAAGGAAACTGTCGTTGTCGCCATAGATGGCGCTGCCTTCGACAGCAGCATTTTCGTCGATGCGAAAATCATGCGCGCACAGTGTCGCGAAGGCATTGCCCGAAGTGCCGATATACGCCTTCAGATAGATGCCTCCTCCGTTCGCATCCGCACGATTTCCCTGGATCTTTACCGGACGCGTAGGATCGGTCGTGAACAACTGGAGTTCGGCACTGTCGCCGTTGCTGGTGTTGGCTGTGATGGCAGCGCCACCGCCGTATTTGGCATCGTTGGAGTAGATCACCCCAAGCCCGGTTTCACCGGGCGAGCCGATATCGGCATGCGCGGGTCCAACCACGTTGATGCCGCCGCCGTAGCCGTTCGGTGCGTGATTCAGCCAGACCAGGGTGTGGTCGTACAGCATCGACATATAGGTGCTGTGGGTAATGCGGATGCCGCCACCGGAATTGACCGCCGAGTTGCTCTCGATGCGCGTGTAGCCGAGCACGGTCAATCCAGCGAAGCCGCTGGTGCCGCTCATGTTGATGCCGCCACCGAACATCGCGACGTTGTGGTCGATCTTTACCGTGTCGAGTACCAGTGAACCTGCACCATCGAAATGGATGCCGCCACCATAGGTCGCATTGGCGCCATTGATGTTGTTGCCGTTGCGGATTTGAAGATACTTGAGAGTGACGTTGCTGTTGCCGTGGATGTACATGACGCTGTCGCCCGAGTGGCCGGCACCATCGATGATCACTTGCGGGGTGGTGGGCACAATACATCCGCCGCCATCGCAGGCCTGCTGTCCACAACCGCCAGTACGCCCGACGATGGCCACGTTCTTGTTGTTGATATCCAGGTGTTGAGCGGTCCAACTGCGCTCGTTGCTGACGTAGATCGTTGTCGGGCATGTCGCACTATTGATCGCCGACTGGATGTCGTTGTGGGTGCATAGGGTGTCGGTCGTCGTGTTGCCGACATAACGCGTGTAGAGGATCGGCAGGCAACCCGCCTTCGCCTCGTGCGCGCGAACAAGAAATAGCGAAAACACCACCATCAACGCGGCGACCATCCGATTCGTTATGGACATGACACGCTCCTCGAAACTTCCACCCGACACTGGGCACGGACGAGTAGCGATAAACAGTGGGGAATTGCGACATCGGCCGAGACAGCGCAAAGGCGCAAAAAAGCACTCTGAGTGCGATGCTGCACTGCGGCGTGGCAAATGTTGGAAATTCGTTAGAATTAGTCGGTCGAGACTTTACAAGTCTTTGGGGAGGGAGGGCCCGCTGCGCAGCAAGTGCGCGGCGGGCCTTTTTATTTGCGGCACTCCACTACGGCAAACTCCGCCCTCCCGCAACGACGACGGTGTTCCCGATGTCCCTGCTGATCGTCTATTGCTCGGTTCCGGACGATGCTGTGGCCGAGCGGATTGCGCGCACGCTGGTCGAGGAGCGCCTTGCCGCTTGTGTCACGCGCCTGCCGAATGGCGTATCGACGTACCGTTGGCAAGGTGAGGTCCTCGTCGAACCGGAATTGCTGTTGTTGATCAAGACGACGCGCGCAGTGTTCAAAGCAGTGAGCAAGCGCGTGACCGATCTGCATCCGTACAGCGTGCCCGAGTTGATTGCGGTGGACGTTGTCGATGCGCTGCCTGCGTATGCGGAGTGGGTTAAGGATGCTCTGATCGATTCCACGTAGGCGGCATGATGTCCAGAAGGTTCGCAGATGGGTGTGCGTGGCGCCGCTCAGACTGGCCGTCTGCGCAAGCTGCGCGCGCCGATATGAGAGCCTTCTGGACATCAC
>JBDTOS010000090.1:0-9110 GCA_039933095.1 Dokdonella sp. | reverse complement strand
TTTACAGGATCGTTCCCGCACCCTAACCGACCACGACGCTGATCGCTGCGTGGGGTTGGCGGTTGCGGCATTGCAGAATCGTTTCAAAGCTACGTTGCGAGGGTAGGATGGCTTTGACCAAAGCGGAGATGGCCGAGCGTCTGTTCATGGACGTCGGTCTCAACAAGCGCGAGGCGAAGGAATTCGTCGACGCGTTCTTTGAGGTTTTGCGCGACGCACTCGAGCGCGGCGGCCAGGTGAAGCTGTCCGGTTTCGGCAATTTCGACCTGCGCTACAAGAACCAGCGGCCGGGCCGCAACCCCAAGACCGGTGAGGAGATTCCGATCTCCGCTCGCCGCGTCGTGACATTCCGCCCTGGACAGAAGCTAAAGGTCCGAGTCGAAGCGTATGCTGGATCAGGGCAGTAATAGCGAACTGCCGGTCATACCGGCCAAACGCTACTTCACGATCGGTGAAGTCAGCGAGTTGTGCGGCGTGAAACCGCATGTGCTGCGCTATTGGGAACAGGAGTTTCCAAACCTGAAGCCGGTCAAACGGCGTGGCAATCGACGTTACTACCAGCGCCATGACGTGTTGATGATCCGCCAGATTCGCGCGCTGTTGTACGACGAGGGTTTCACGATTACCGGAGCGCGCCAGCGTCTTGACGGATCGACGACGCGCGTCGACGCCAACATGTCGCACCAGATCGTGCGCCAGGTTCGCATGGAGCTCGAAGAAGTCCTGCAAATCCTGCGTCGCTGAAATACGCCGCGTCAAGGATGCTTTGATCTATTCCACGCAGGTGTCACCGGCGTCGTCTGTTATCATCGCCGCCCGCTTTTTGTTTTGTTTGCCGCACATGTCGGGGCGTAGCGCAGCCTGGTAGCGCATCTGCCTGGGGGGCAGGGGGTCGTGGGTTCGAATCCCGCCGCCCCGACCACGCGGTAACGAGGATTCAATCCGGCACCTGCAAGGTGCCGTTTTCATTTGGAGGCCAGCATGTCCGATGATCGCCGCAGTCTGTATCCCGAGATCGAACCCTTCGATTCGGGAATGTTGCAGGTTTCCGATCTGCACAGCATCTACTACGAGCAGTGCGGCAATCCCTCGGGCAAGCCGGTGGTATTCCTGCACGGCGGTCCCGGCGGCGGATGCAGCCCGAAGACGCGGCGGTTTTTCGATCCCGCGCATTACCGCATTGTCCTGTTCGATCAGCGCGGTTGCGGGCGCTCCAAGCCACACGCAGAACTGACCGACAACACGACCTGGCATCTGGTCGCAGATATCGAAAAACTGCGCGAGCACCTTGGTATCACACGCTGGCAGGTTTTCGGTGGTTCGTGGGGTTCGACGCTTGCGCTTGCCTATGCGCAAACGCATCCGGCCGCAGTCAGCGAGCTGGTATTGCGTGGGATATTCCTGCTGCGGCGCGCAGAACTGGAATGGTTTTATCAGAGCGGCTGCGATGCCATTTTCCCGGACGCATGGGAAACCTATTTGGCGGCCATTCCTCGCGTCGAACACGCCGACCTGATCAGCGCCTATCACCGGCGCCTGACCAGCCCCGACCCTGCCGTGCGCCTTGCGGCGGCGCGTGCGTGGTCGGTGTGGGAAGGCTCGACGAGCTTTCTGTATCAAGACGCCGCGCATATCTCGGGCAGCGCCGAAGATGAATTCGCTCTTGCGTTCGCGCGGATCGAGTGTCATTACTTCGTCAACGCCGGATTTCTTGAACACGACGATCAGCTGCTGCGCAATATCGATGCGATCCGGAATATTCCCGCAGTGATCGTGCAAGGCCGTTACGACGTCGTGTGCCCGCTGCGCAGCGCCTGGGACCTTCATCGCGCCTGGCCTGAAGCGGATCTGCGTGTCGTCGCCGATGCTGGTCATTCGGCGTTTGAACCTGGGATCACTGCCGAACTGATCGCCGCTACGGATCAATTTCGCGGAGTCGGTTTTTCCCGACTATCCGACGCAAAAAAAACGGGCCCGCTAGCGAGCCCGTCGATTGACTGACGCTGCTCGGTGTCAGGCAGCGAAACTATGGCGTTGCTTATCCGTGCAAGCAGGTGCTCATGAATGCCTTGCGATCGGCGCCCTTGAGCGCCTTGGTCTTCGCTTCGGCATTGCAGGACTTCATTTTTTCGCGCTGCGATGATTTCGCAGGCGCGGCGGCCATGCCATCGGACGCAGATGCAGCTGCTGGCGAAGCATCGCCTTTCAGGCAACTTTTCATGAACGCCTTGCGATCGTCACCCTTGAGCGCCTTGGCTTTCGCATCGGCATTGCAGGTTTTCATTTTTGTCTGCTGAGTCGGGGCTGCGGCCGCAGCCGGTGCCGCCGCTGTCGAGTCGCCCTTCAAGCAAGATTTCATGAACTCCTTACGCTCGTCGCCCTTCTTGCCGGTTGCCTGCTTGTTGCAATCAACCATCCGTGCCTGCTGAGGCGTGAGCGGCTTGCCCGCCTTGCTCATCTCTGCGGCCATTGCTCCGCTCGAAACCAGAGCCAGCATCGCGATCGATGCCGAGACGATATTCGCCTTGAACTGCATGGTGAATCTCCTTCCACATGTGATTCCGATACCGCCCGGTACCGGTGAAGGGAAGTCTACGCTTGTACGCAAATTGCGCCAGATGCGGGCGACTAAATTATTGTAAGTGCAGGGTAGCGTTCAGACGTGCAAAGCGGCATTCAACCACCGTATTGAATAGCTATGTCCTATCGGGTGACATTCACGCCGCTGCTGCGGCAAGCTCTACCACCGCTGCCACGCGCGGGCCTTCGAGCAATGCCTTGCGTACGCCTTCGACAACCAGATCGACCTCGGCCGACGTCACCCGGAAGTGCGGGGTGAAGCGCAGCGAATTGACGCCGCCGTGGATCACGCCGAAACCATTCTCGCGCAGCCATTCCTCGGTGCTGCCGGCACCACTGCACTTGAACTCCGGCGACAGTTCGCAGGAAAACAACAGACCGGTACCCTGCACCTTGGTGATGTAGCCAGGCAGGGTTCGCTTCAGCTGCTCGAATTTTTCGATGAACTCGGCACCACGCGCGCGAATGTTCTCTCGCAGGTCCGGCGTCAGTTGATCAAGAACGGTACACGCGACTTCCATTGCGCGCGGGTTGCCCGTCATCGTGTTCCCGTAGACGCCCTTGCGGTACAGCTCGGCGGTGGTCGGGCTGACTGCGAGCACCGACAAAGGATACTGGCCGGCATTGAGCGCTTTCGAATAGGTCTCCATATCCGGCGCCTCAGCGTTTTCGAAGCCGGGGTAATCGATCACCGACAAGACACCGTGCGCGCGCAGTCCGGCCTGGATCGAATCGACCAGCAGCAAACCGCCATGAGCCCGGGTCAACTCGCGAGCCGCGTTGTAGAACTCGCGCGTCATCGCACGGCCCGGATCGCCCTCGCCCATGACGGGTTCGAGGAACATCGCCTCGATGAACCAGCCGTTGCGATCTGCATCGGCAAATGCCTGACGTAACTGACCGACATCGTAGGGAGCGACCGTGATCAGACTGGACTCGTCGCGATAGCTTGCCAGATGCTGCGTGTACGCCTTGCGCGAGGAGTCCGAGAAGCGCGCCGGACCCTCGGTGCGTCCGTGAAACGCGCCCTTGACCGCAAGCCGCTTGATCGTGCGCCCGGCGTAACGCGCGCCGCGATCAGTCAACAACTTCGAATTGACGTCGGCGATGCGGCACGCCAGCGTTACCGACTCCGAACCCGAATTGAGACAGAAGAAGTGCGAAAACGGCGAACCGCCGCGGCTTCGACCGATTTCTGCCTTCATCGCATTGGCGAACTTCAGGTGAAACATGCTCGGCGTCATCACGTTCGCCATGACGAACGGTCGCGCGAGTGCTGCCAACACTGCCTTCGGCGCATGGCCGAGACCAAGCATGCCGTAACCGCCGGAATCGTGAATCACTGCACCCTTGCTGGTCACCAGCCACGGGCCGTGCGCCGCCATCGGCACGTATGGATTGACACCATCATCAGGGTAAAAATTGATGAAATCGGCCTGCGCAACGCGAATCTGCTCGGCTTCGTCAAGGCGCAGAAAGTCGGCCTTGGTCGAGCGCAACGCAAGATGCGTGCAATACGCCTCGTCGATCGCTTCGCGCAGATCCGGATGTTGATCGACGAGCGCCTCGATCGTTGCTTCGGGCAATCCGGTGGTGCGCACGTCGCCACCGAAGTCGCGCATTTCCCGCAATTTGCTGGTCAGCGAATTCATGAACTGTACTCCTCGCGAAACACTTTGCGATGCATCCGCAACACTCATCGAGCGCTTGCGATTTGCGCCTAAGTATTGAAAAGGAAAGGAAAAAGTTTGATACGCAAGGATATCACAGTGGCGAAACCGGCGGTACCCCGCGCCTGATTTTTCAGGTTGATGATCGGAAATCCGGGGCACAACCGGAATACCGAGTAGTCGGTTGTCTGAGCGGCAAACATGAACCATCCAGGGGTTAAGTGTAGTCACGTTGGAGCAAGGTTTGGCGTGCTACGGTCCATCGGAGTTCGTATTTACAACAGCGAGGTGCATAACGATGAACAAGAAATTGAGCGTGGTAATCGCAGCCATTTTCGCCACCAGCGCATCGCTTGCGTTCGCGCACGATCCGCAGTCGGAACCGATGAACAACCAGCCGTCTGCTCCGGAAGCTCTGGCGAAGGGCAAGGCCGATGATGCAGCGCGATTGAATCAACACGTCAATACGGACCGTGTCAGCGCCGTCGATGAGCGTGTACTGGAAGTTGAAAAGGATCTGCCGACGCTCACCCGCACCGAGGTGATGCTTGCCCCGGCTTCCCTCGGTTCCGTCACCGACGAGAAATGGGCGAAGCTGCACGCCTATTCAAACGGCACAAGCGTGGAACGCATCAAGGTCTATCCGTCCACCGGGAACAAGACCGAGGAGTTCTACTACGACAAGGGTGATCTCGAAATGGTGTTTCTGGAGCCCAATGGCGCGTCGCGGGAAGGGCATGATACCCATGCCGAGGGCACCAAGTATTACTTCGACGCCAATGGTCTTTTTGCGATCAACGTCGGTGGCCGCATGGTCCAGGACATCGACCTTGAAGCGAAAGCAATGGGCGCCAAGCTGCAGCGTGAATCGACTGCGTTGCGCAATGCTGCGGCAGGAAAAGCGACTGGAGATTTACCGAAGTAGTCGTCCGCATGCGATTGGGCCTTTGTGGGAGGGACTCGTCGCCTATTGCTGTTGTTTGAGCGGCGAGTTCACGGGCGCTCCACCCAGCTTCCAAGTTCGGCTAGCGCCTGTGCCTCGGATAGCTCACTTGATTCCTCGATGACTTTGGCAGGTAGCCAATCCGGAAACGGTACTTCGACGCTTTTGTGGCGTCCCGTTGCAGTATGCACGTCGCGCACCTGCGAAATGCGGTCAGCGGGGAATCGAATCGCAACACGCGTCAGCGCCGGCCAAAGACGCCGATGGACGAGTGTCAGTTTCCCATCGATGAGCCGGCACGTCAGGATGTCTTTGCAATCCGAAGCGGCTTGCAGGATCGCAAAGATGCGACGTCCTTGTGGATGTCCCCACCAACCTCCCTTGATCGGCGCACCGACGATTGCCTCGGTCAGGCGCGGAACTACGCCTCTTGCGGAAACCAGTACGACACCGTGGTGCCGAACATACTCAATCGCCTCATCGGCCGTCATGACGGTTCACCGTTGAAATCCAATCGGGATCGTGCTGACTCGGGTCAGCGACGAAAAAACCGATAGATCGGCCAGGAAATTCCGACCAGGACGAGCGCATACAAACTGTTGGTCGTATCGCTGACCAGCGCGGCGGCAATGAAGGCCAGCGATCCGATCAGCGCGAGGGCGGGCACGAATGGATAAAGCGGCACGCGGAACGGCCGTGGCGCATCGGGTTGGCGTTTGCGCATGACGAACAACGTGGTGAACGTCACCGCATAGTTGGCCACGAACATGAAGGCCAGCATAGCGACCACGGTGTTGAACGTATTGGTCACGATCAGTCCCAGTGCGATCGCGATACTGGTCCACAACGCGGGCACCGGCGTGCCGCCGGTGTTCACCTTTTGCAGGGCGGCTGGCAGCAAGCCGTCGCGGCTCATCGCGAACGGCACGCGCGACGCCATCAACACCAACGCATTGACGCTCGCGATCAGCGAAATGATCATTACGATACGCAGTACGGTATCGCCGAGCGGTCCGAACAAACGCGCCGCCGCACTCGCCGCGACGAACGGATCGCCGGCCATTTCCTTGATGGGAATAACGCACAGGAACGCCGCGTTCAATAGCAGATAGATCGCCATCACCAGCAGCACGCCGCCAATCATCGTGCGCGGAGCATCGCGTGCCGGATTTTGCAGCTCCTCACTGAAATAGATTGGTCCCGTCCAGCCGTCGTAGGTGTAGATCGCCGACTGCATCGCGATGATGACTGCGCCAATCAGGGCGATGCCGACGGGCACGGTCGGCGCGACAATTGGCGCGGCCGGCGCTGGGGCCGGGTCAACTGACACGAGCAGCGCAATCAGCGCGAGTCCGACCAGTGCCAGCGCCTTGATCAGGCTGGTCACTTGCTGCGCGATGTCGCCTATGCGAATGCCGCGCCATTGCATCAGCCCGAACGCGAGCACCACTGCACACGCGGTCAATTTTTCATGGCCGACCAATACCGGGATTAGCGGACCAACGTACTCGCCGAGCACGATTGCAACCGCAGCGATGCTTCCGCAAGTGGACAACCAATCGCTCCAGCCGACGACAAAACCCGGGTACGGTCCCATCCCGTTTTGAACCAGCGGATACAAGCCGCCGGAGCGCGGACGTATCGCCACGAGTTCCGAAACCGTCAACGCGCCAAGCAATGCGTACAACGCACCAGCCACCCACACGCCCATGAACAGCGGTATCGATGGTACCTGCGCCGCGACTTCGCCTGGCGTGCGCAAAATACCCATGCCGATCGTGTTGCCGACGAGAACGGCCAATCCGAATGCGACGCCGAGGACCTGTAGCAATTTTCCGGATGTTGGCGCGCTGATGCCTGCAACGGAATTCGCCGGACTCGCCAGCGCTTCGTTTTCTCGCGTCGTCATGGATCACCCCCTTATTGCCCAAGGCGCGGATTTCTCCGTGCTCGGAGTGTGTGGATTGCTCATCGGAATCGCAAGGAATTCGCGTCTCGCGAATCCGCTGACAGGCCAGACTCAAACCAGAACACTACCTGCTTTTGTCTTGCGGTGGCATTGCATAGCGACTAGCGCCACAATCATACGGGTTGCAAGAAGGGGAATAGCGTGACCGCATCCGCCGCCACCGGTTACACCGCCACGATTGTTTGGACTCGCAACGGCGCCGCGTTTCTCGACGACAAGTACAGTCGCGCGCATCGCTGGTCATTCGATGGTGGCGTCGAAGTACCTGCGTCGTCGTCGCCGCATGTTGTGGCAGTGCCGATGTCGGACGAGCACGCCGTCGATCCCGAAGAAGCCTTCATCGCAAGCCTTTCGAGTTGCCACATGCTGTGGTTTCTCGCGATCGCCAGAAAGCGCGACTACATAGTCGAAAGCTATCGCGATCAGGCCGAAGGTGTACTGGGCAGAGACGCAAATGGAAAACTCGCCGTTACCATCGTCACCTTGCATCCGGCAACCGAATTCGCTCGCGACAAGCAGCCGGACGACGGGCAGCTGCACGCGATGCACGAAGCCGCACACGACAGTTGCTTCATTGCGAACTCGGTCAAGACCGACGTGCGCTGCGAGCCGCTGCTTCTCCCGCCCGCTTGAGCTGAACGATCGTGCAGGACGTTTCGATACTCCTTGAAAATCGCCCCGGAGCGCTGGCTGAAATGGGTGAAGCGCTGGGCCGCGCCGGCGTCAGCATCGAGGGCGGTGGGGCATGGGTCGTCGGCGAGCAAGGTGCGGCGCATTTTTTGTTTGCCGACGGAGACGCGGCACGCCGCGCGCTTGAACCTGCGGGAATCAAAGTGGTGCAGGTGCGCGATGTCATCGTGCAGCGCCTGAAGCAGGCGGTGCCGGGGCAGCTTGGGCTACTCACGCGACGCATGGCGGAAGCCGGGGTCAATATCGAAGTGCTCTACAGCGACCACGACCATCAACTCATCCTGGTCGTTGACGATTTGGTGAAAGGCAGCGCGGTATCGCGGGCGTGGGCCGCTGAAGTCTGAGTTCCATCTGAGTCACGCGCAAATCGACTGACAGGAAATCCGATGCGAAAACTTCTCTTGCTGATTCCTTTCATCGCAACGCTGGCGGTGCCGCTCTACAACCGCAGCGAGCCGACGCTGTTCGGCTTTCCGTTTTTCTACTGGTACTTGTTTCTGTGGCTGCTGTTGTTGCCGCTGATTATCTGGGTCGTGCATCGCGGGCTGCGTTCATGAGCGGCGCAGTGCATTGGACAGCGTGGACCGTCTTCGCATTTTTCTTTGCGTTGGTGACCGTACTCGGTTTCATTGCCTCGCGCTGGAAAAAAGCCGATCTGAATCACTTGCACGAATGGGGGCTCGGCGGTCGCCGCTTCGGTACCGTCATCACCTGGTTTTTGCTCGGCGGCGATATGTACACGGCCTATACCGTGGTTGCCGTGCCGGCGCTGGTCTTCGCGGTCGGTGCCTACGGATTTTTCGCGCTGCCATACACGATCATCGTCTATCCGATTTTCTTCGCGTTGATGCCGCGCTTGTGGAACGTCTGCCGACGCCACGAGTACGTGACCATCGCCGATTTCGCCCATGGCCGCTACGGCGATCACTGGCTTGCGCTCGCGGTCGCATTGACTGGCGTGCTCGCGACGATGCCGTATATCGCGCTGCAACTGGTCGGCATGCAGGTCGTATTCGAGGCGATGGGATTCGGCGCGTTGAAAGAGGGTGCGGAGATCGCGCTGATCGTCGCGTTCATCGTGCTCGCGCTGTACACCTATACGAGCGGTTTGCGCGCGCCGGCGCTGATCGCGTTCGTCAAGGACGCGATGATCTACATCTTCGTCATCGCTGCGATCATCATCATTCCCAAGCAGCTCGGCGGCTACGGCGCGATCTTCGATGCGGCGAGAACTGCTTTTGCCGCCAAGGGCGGTGCG
>JBDTOS010000089.1:0-9172 GCA_039933095.1 Dokdonella sp. | reverse complement strand
CGCTGGTAAAGCGCGGCATCGCCGGTATCTATCACAACGTCAGCAAGGAACATCTGCACCGCTACCTTGCCGAATACGAATTTCGCTACAACAATCGTCAGCTAGAAGACGGCGAGCGCACGGCGGCAGCGATCAAGGCAAGCGAAGGGAAGCGCATGATGTACCGCCAGCCAGCGGAGGCATCATGAACGACAAAGACAAGAAGAAGACGGGACCGGAAGCCGCCACCGTCAAGATTGACGAGCCGTGGGAAGACGCGGTTCGCTTCGCATTGAAGAAGCCAAAGCCAGAAGATGGCTGGCCGGAAGAACCAAAGCCGAAACCCAACAAAGACAAGCCCGCCTAGTGCGGGCTTTTTGCTTATGGAGAATCACTAATGAATGAAGACTGGGAAGCCAGAAAAAACAGGATCGAGACAGAGCTTGAAAAGATGCGTGTCGCACGACTGAACGAGCCAAACAAGCCCAAGTCAGCGCAGCTCTACGCCGCCATGCAGTCTCTGTGGTGGGTCATTGAGCCGGAAACCTCATCGCCGCCCTGCAAGGTAGTTCTAGACGGCTTGGCGTTGTCACTCAACATTCGCGCAAGTTGAGAAGGTTGTCTGGATCGACGCCATCGTTTTCGGTTTTCAAGTATTTGTGCCCGTTGTGCAATGCGACGATGACCTCGGCTCTGTGGTCCGCTTCCATGACGTAAAACGCGAGCGTTCCGTTCTCGATTGCTGCAATCGCATCCTTTGTGGCCAGTTTCCAACGTTTACCGTTTTGGTCTACCCCGCCTACGCTCATGATCTGCTTATGGCGATCCGCGCGCGGCATCTTGTTGATGCAGGAAATTCTTAGACTGGTTGCCATGACGCACCTCCGTGCTGTTTAGGAAAAACGAGCTTACGCCCTGCTATGGACCCAAACCAATGTTTCGTGTAGTACATACTTCCGAAATTCAAAGCCAACCGCCGCCATTTACCCCGGGACGTCAGCCAAGAGTTTGGATACATTAATTGCGCTTAATCTAGGTTGGGGCGCGAATTTCCGTATCCTTTTGGACGGCGACGTAGAGGGCGATGAGGCGGAAACGCGATATAGGGATAGATACTCATTGTCCGATGAGTATTTTGTTCGTCTAGAAAAAGGAGAACGTATTGAGGATTTATTCAGCGATGGAGAAATCCGGACTCTAGCGGAGATTGCGAATTTGGAACTCCAGCCGGGGCGCATAAGCAAAAAGGAGTTCGCCGCCGTTTTTGCGACGTTGAGATTTTTGGTCGGTGAACGAGCGGTAGAAATAAGGAACGCCTTGCTCAAAAAGACCAAGCTGCGTTTAGAGTCCCTTTTGACTGAGTTGATTTTGCCGTAGTTCACCGGCGACTACAGTTCTAGGAAATCTGGTCCGTCGCAATTTCGGTATAGGTAGGATGCACGTCGGCCGAATCTTCGATGCTTCGACACCGCGGTAGTGCTACAGAATCTTCAGGTGTCTGTGCCTGTCGTGATCTACCGATAGCGACTTCTAGAACGCTATCAACCGCTCGTCTTGCCTGTAGCCGCAGCATCCAACTGCTGCAACCGCTTGAGCATCTCATCAGGCGGCAGGTAGCCACCAATCTTGGTGCCGTCGGAGGCGATGATGGTCGGGGTGCCGTCGACGCCGACTTGCTGGCCGAGCGCGAATTGATCGGCGATCGGGTTGTCGCATTTGGCAGCGACCGGATCGGTGCCGGACTTGGCCGAGGTGAATGCGGCGTTGCGATCCTTGGCGCACCAGACCGAGACGGCCTTGTCGTAGGACGGTGAGTTGAGGCCCGTGCGCGGGAAGAATAAATAGTCGACCTCGATGCCTTCCTTGTTGTACTCGGCGATCTGCGAATGCAGGCGGCGGCAATAGCCGCAGTCGATGTCGGTAAACACGGTGACTTTATACTTCGGCTTGGCCGGTCCGAACACGATATGTTTCGACATCGGGACCGCGGCAAGCTTGGCGACGCGATCTTTCGCGAGACGGCCTTCAGCGAGATTGGTCCTGCTGGCGGTGTCGAACATCTTGCCTTGCAGCACATATTGGCCATCGTCGCTGACATAGACGATCTGGCCGCCGAGCACGACTTGCTGGAATCCCGGAATCGGCGCGATCTCGACCGCGTCGATCGTCCCCTTCGGCACCAGTTTCGTGATCGTGGCGCGTGCCGTTTCTTGTGCCTTGCTTGGCTCGGCGTGAGCGACGGGAATGACGGTTGCGGCAAACAGGGCCGTGGTGATCAGGGCTGCGGCAAAGCCGGTGACGGATGAATGATGAATCATGGCAACCTCGGTTCGGTGCGGCACAAAGTCAAAAAGGGGCGACTGCTCAGTTCTTGGCGGCGTTGGCTTGCGCCATGCGATCAAGTTCGGCGGCGAGGCGATCCGGCGACAGTGCGACATCGCCTTGGATCTGGGTGCCATCGGAGGCGAGGATCGTCGGCGTGCCGGTGACACCGATCGCCTCGGCCAGCTTGGTCAATTCCGAAACCGGATTGGGGCAGGTGGCCTTGCCGGTATCCTGACCGGCCATCGCATTGGTGAAGGCGGTGTTGCGATCCTTGGCGCACCACACGGCTTCGGCTTTCTTGTCGGCGCCGGGGTGGATGCTGAGTGGATAGAACAGGTAGTCGACCGCGATACCGTTCGCGTTGTACTGCGCAATCTGCTCGTGGAAGCGGCGGCAGTACGGGCAATCGACATCGGTGAATACGGTAATCGTGTGGCGCGGCTTGGCCGGCGTGAACACGATGCGCTTGTCGTCACCGATCTTCGAGAGCGCGGTGAGCCGCATTTTCGCCTTGCCGGTTTCGCTCAGGTCTTTCTTGTTGACGACATCGTAGGCGTTGCCGTCGAACAGGAAGCGCCCATCGTTGCTGACATAGATGATCTGGCCACCACCGACGACTTGCGAGAAGCCCGGCACCGGCGATTCCTGGATCGAATCGATCTTGAAGTTCGGTGCCATGTTCGTCAGTGCCTGGCGGATCGCGGCATCGGATTCAGGCGCGGCAACCACGGAACCTGCGAGCAAGCTGCCGGCAATCAGCGCGCCGAACAGCACAGGGCCGGACAGCACACTATCCGACAAAAACGACGAAATACGCATGGCAACCTCGATTATTGCAAAGGGTGAAAACGGTGGTTATCGGGCCAGCCACGCGATCGCGCGAGGGCGGCAACATGGCATGGACCGCGTGAAGCGACCGTGGTTCCGGCCGATCACGATCAAACGGAGCGGCGCAAACAGGGCGCGATTGTCGCATGGGCGAGAAGTTGCGACCAAACGCAACCGCTGAGCGGGCGGATATGCATGGTGAACGGCGCGAACGGTATTGCGGGAAGTATTGTGTGACGATCGCCTGAAACTCAGATCCGATGCGCTTCACGCGCGCGGATGATGGCGCTCATGCAGGCGCTTGAGCCCTTCCTTGGCGACGAAGGTGTAGATCTGGGTGGTCGTCA
Source organism: Dokdonella sp. (assembly GCA_039933095.1). GTDB lineage: Bacteria > Pseudomonadota > Gammaproteobacteria > Xanthomonadales > Rhodanobacteraceae > Dokdonella. Next base: position 5,693 of record JBDTOS010000089.1, on the reverse strand, counting down.
GCGAGCTGTGGCCGAGCATCATCTGCAACGCACGCAGATCGGCCCCGTGATTGAGCAAATGGGTCGCGAACGAGTGGCGCAACACATGCGGCGACACGCGCTTGGCCGGAATGCCACAGCGCAGCGCGTGCTTCTTGACGATATTCCAGAACATCTGCCGGCTCATGCCGGCGCGGCGTGCAGTGACAAACAATGCGCGCGCAGTGCTACCTTTCAGCAACGAGGGACGCGCGTCGCCGACGTAGCGTTCGAGCCACACGGCCGCTTCGTCGCCGAGCGGAACCAGGCGCTCCTTGCCGCCCTTGCCGACCACGCGCACGACGCCCTGACGCAGGTTGACCTGCGCAGCTTCGATCTGCACGAGTTCGGTCACGCGCAGGCCGGTTGCGTACATCAACTCGAGCATCGCACGATCGCGCAGCCCGAGCGGTGTCGTCGTATCGGGCGCATGCAACAGCGATTCGACATCGTTCTCACCGAGCGCCTTGGGTAACGAGCGCGGCAGCTTCGGCGCATCGACGAGCAGGGTCGGATCGGCACTGATTGCACCGTCGCGTTGCATGGATCGAAAAAACTGGCGAACGCTCGACATCAACCGCGCGTTCGAACGCGCGCTGTACTTGCCGGTCGTGCGTTCGGCGAGATAGCGCTGCAGGCGTTCGCGATCGCAGTGCGCGAGCGTCGTGCCTTTGCAGGCGAGCCAGCGCGCTAAGCCTTGCAGATCGCGCCGATAGCTCGCGAGCGTGTTATCGCTCAGGCCAAGCTCGGACCAGGCGCGCTCGATGAAGCGATCGATCAAGATACGATCATCGCTATCGATCTCGGCAGGTGTCGGCAATGCAACAGCGGTCATGCAGTGAAGATGAGGGTGGAATCACGACAAGGCTAAACTAAGCGGGTCGCGGCGTCGTGTGTGCTCGACACTAAGCATTCTGAAAGATGCCGCCCAAACCCGTAATTTCTCCCATGTCACCCGTCGATGTCACGACCATGTCACGACTCGCTCCCGCTCCACTCTGGCTGCGCCTTGGTGCCGCGATCTACGACTTGCTGCCGCTGCTCGCGCTGTGGATGATCGTCGCGGCGCTGGCCCTGCTCGGCCTCAAGACCGCGACCGGCGAACTTGATCTGGTTCATGCGCCCTGGGCGTACTGGTGGTCCCTGCGGCTTGGTGTGTTGGTCGTGACGAGCGGCTATTTCGTGATCTCGTGGATGCGCGGCGGGCAAACGATCGGGATGCGCGCTTGGCGTCTGAAAATTGTCGATCGCGATGAGGCGGCATTGTCGCTGCGCAGTGCCGCGATCCGGTTCATCGTTGCGATAATTTCCGTCGCCGCATTCGGACTCGGATTCATCTGGTGTCTGGTCGATCGCGAGCGACGCGCCTGGCACGATATCGCCGCTGCAACGCGACTGGTGCGTCTACCGAAACAATGATCGCGCCGAGTTCGACGCGGAATTCGCTCAAGGGATGCTCTGATCTATTCCGCACAGGCGTCACCGGTCTGTCTGCTCGCAGATCAAGGCGCGTCGGCGACGACAGACTGGCCGTCTGCCTAGCAGGCGCAACGCGGAGATGCGGGCAGACAGATCGGCCCCAACGTATTGAATTGAATGACGGGGTGATGTCCAGAAGGCTCCCATATCGGCGCGTGCGGCTTGCGCAGACGGCCAATCTGAGCAGCGCCACGCACACCAATCTGGAAACCTTCTGGACATCATGCCGCCTGCGTGGAATAGATCAGAGCATCCCTAGGCATTGCGGCGGAAATAGACGGTCACGCCAGCCATCAACAGCAACGGTGCGAACAAGTTGGCGAGCGCCGGGTGCACGCCATAGACGGTCGCAAGGCTGACGATCGCCTTTTGCAGGAAATAAAATCCGATCGCGATGATCATGCCGACGAACAATCGCCGCGCCAGGCCGCCGCTGCGCAGCGTGCCGAATGCAAACGGCATCGCGCAGAACGCGAGCACGAGCACGCTCAGCGGATAAAAAATCCGACCCCAATACGCCTGCACATAGGTCGATGCATCCTGCTGGTTGCGATGCATGTAGGCGATGCTGCGGCCAAGATCGGCGATCGCCATGTACTGCGGATTGATGATGCTGAGTTCGAGCAGGCCGGGGTCAAGGCCGGAACTCCACGGCAGCTGCGCGGACTTGGTCGTCGTCGCACTCGCTTCGGCAAACGCGGTGCGGCGAAGATTGTGCAAAGTCCAGCCGCTGCCAACGTGAATCGCGCTCTCGGCCAGGGTCAGGAAAGTAAGCCGGCCATCTTCGGCAAATTCGAAGATGCGCACGCCGAACAGTTCGATCGCATTGCCTTGCGGCGTGGCCTGCGATGTTGCACGGCGTGCATTGATGACGGTTTCGCCGTCACGCGCCCACAGGCTGCCGCCCTTGGCGAGCGTGATGTCCTTGGACTTGGCGGCCAGCTGCAAGGCCTGCGCCTTGCGCTCGCCGTAGGGCCCGAGGGTTTCGCCTTCAATGGTCACGACGAGGGTCAGCATCAGCAAAGCCAGTGCAACCGACGCGCAGATGCGCAATTTCGACAAACCTGCTGCACGCAGGGCGGTCAATTCGCTGGTGCCGGCGAGTCCGCCGAGGCCAAGCAGTCCGCCGATCAAGGCGGCATAGCCGAACATCTCGTAGCATCGGCGTGGAATCGTCAGCAATACATAGACGACCGCCTTGGTCAGGGTGTAGTTGGCGTCGACGTTGTACGCCTCGCTGATGAAAATCTTGAAGGCATCGAGTCCGACCAGCATCAGCCAGGTCAGCAGTACCGCGCCTAGCACCGATTGGGCGACCAGCTTGTCAACACGCAGCAGGCGCACGCGCCGAAGGTTGCGTGTGGCTGCGCGCAGGACTGCCCACGCCGTCGCGGTTGCGCGATCCCACGTGGCGGTGGTGGGCATCATGCGCCGACCTTGCGTGCAGCGCGCGGACGCGGCAGGCGCATACCGCGCCAGATCAGCAGTGCAGCGACGCCGATTGTTCCGACATACAGCCACCAGAAACCGACGCTGTTCGGCAACTTGCCCTGGCTGATCCACGACCGCGCCAGACCCATCAGGCTTGCATACACCAGCCAGGCAAGAATCGCGATGATCAGGCGCGCATAGCGCGGCTGACGCGGACTCGAACGCGCCAATGGCAACGCCAGCATGGTCAGCACCAGAGCGGAGATCGGCGCCGCAAGGCGCCAGTGAAATTCCGCGTGCTGGACCGGATCGTCGCTACTCAGCAATTGCCAGGTCGGTACCATGCGTTTGGCACCGTCGGCGTTTTCGTCGGTCTCGTTGTCGGGTAGCTTCAGGTCGTTGCGTTGAAACTGCATCAACCGGAAATTGTCTTCGCCGATCCTGCCCTCGACGCGATAACCGTTCTTGAGAGCGAGATAGCGACCGACGCCATCGGCATCGTGATACAGATTGCCGTGATCGGCGGTGAGGATGTCGATATGCGTGGTGTTGTCGTCCTTGTCCTTGCGCTCGCTCTCGACAAACATGCGCTTGAACTGCACGCCGTCGCTCGACATTTCGCCGACGAAAATCACCCCATCGCGACCGGGCAGCAGGACGAACCGGCCTGGTTCAAGCCCTGCAACGATCAGGGAGCGGCTCGCCTCGTCAAGCAGGTGTTGCGCCAGCCGCACCGAAGCCGGCGCGATCCACATCGACAGCAGCCCAAGCAGAATCATGGCGGGTATCGCAAGCAGCAGGAGCGGTCGCATCAGGCCGAACAGACCGAGGCCGGACGCCGAAAACACCGCCATTTCGCTGTCGCGATAGAGCCGGCCGAACGCGAGCAGCACGCCGAGAAAGATCGCCAGCGGCAACAGCACGGTCAAGCCATCGATGGTGCGCAGACCCACCAGCGAGAACAGCAGATCGGGCGGAATCCGGCCGCGCGCGATGGTCGCGAGCAGATCAGCAACAGTTCCGCCGACCGTGATCAGCAACAGGACAACGGTTGCGGCAAGGAATCCCTGCGCCAATTCGCGCAACAGATAGCGATCGATGATGCGAAGCACGCGCGAGCAATTCCTCTTCGAGCTACAACATAGATTGGAGCAGTTGGACAGACAATTTGGACAGGCTGGCGGAGCAGGCTGATAGAATAGGGCGCAGAACCGCAGGCCGGGTTCGGCGTGGCACGGGCGTGCAAGTCTACCCGTCTTGGCCATGCGCCGGACCGCAAAACCCAACCCGTGGCTAAACGAGACTCGGCGCGCCTTGCAGCGAACGACGACCGAGCCGTGACTGCGTCCGTGCGCCGATCGCGACGCCGGAAGCAACCCAATCGCTGGCTGCCTCGCATCCTTTAGCAGGTCAGCCTCCAACCAGGATTTCGCAATGACCCTCAAGTTCAGCGTCACCTCCGAAAAGCCCGAAGCCGCCGCAACGCCGTGTATCGTCGTCGCGATCTTTGAGGACGGCTCTTTGTCCTCGGCCGCGCAAGCGCTCGATAGCGCAGCTGGCGGCGCGATCAAACGATTGGTCGACAGCGGTGATAGCAGCGGCAAGATCGGCAACACGACGGCGCTGTTCGGTATTGCCGGAATTAAGGCAGAACGCGTGCTCGTCGTCGGTCTCGGCGAGACCAAGAAATTCGATCCACTGGCTTTCCAGCGCGCGGCAAGCGAATCGGCCAAGGCGCTGCGCGGGCTGCCGATCGCAAGCGCAGTGTCGTATCTGACCGAGGTCGACGTGCCCGGTCGCGACGTGGCCTGGAAGCTGCGCACCGCCGCGCTCGCCGCCGATCATCAGGCGTATCGCTACACGGCGACATTCAAGCCCAAGGAAAAGGTCGCCGAAAAGGCGAAGAAGCCACAGCTGCAATCGCTCGCATTTGCATCAAGCGAAGCCAACCAGCGCGCGCTCGACGAATCAACTGCCATTGCCGATGGCGTGCGCTTCGCACGCGAGCTAGGCAATCTGCCGCCGAACATCTGCACGCCGACCCATATTGCCGAGCAGGCGAAGAAATTCGCCGATGGCAAGGACGGTGTCTCCTGCGAAATTCTGGAACGCGACGACATGCAGAAGCTCGGCATGGGCTCGCTGCTTGGCGTATCGCAAGGGTCGGCAATGCCGCCGAAACTCGTTGTCCTGCGCTGGCAGGGTGGCAAGGAGGGCGACAAGCCCTACGCGCTGGTCGGCAAGGGCATCACGTTCGATACCGGCGGCATCTCGCTCAAACCCGGTGCCGGCATGGAAGAAATGAAGTTCGATATGTGCGGCGCAGCGGGCATGCTCGGCACGTTTGTCGCGGCGGTCGAATTGAAACTTCCGATCAATCTCGTTTGCGTTGTCGCTGCGGTCGAGAACATGCCCGACGGCAACAGCTATCGCCCAAGCGATGTGCTGACCAGCATGTCCGGTATCACGATCGAGGTGCTCAATACCGATGCCGAAGGCCGCTTGATCCTGTGCGACGCACTGACTTATGTGCAGAAATTTGATCCGCAGATCATCATTGATGCAGCGACATTGACCGGTGCCTGTGTCGTCGCGCTCGGCAAGCATGCGTCGGGCTTGATGACCAACGATGAAGAACTCGCGGGTCAGTTGCTCGACGCCGGCAATGCAACGCTCGATCGCGCCTGGCGCTTGCCGCTTTGGGACGAATACCAGTCCGGACTCGAGTCTGGCTTCGCTGATGTTGCCAACCTTGGCGGCAAATA
>JBDTOS010000088.1:0-9210 GCA_039933095.1 Dokdonella sp. | reverse complement strand
CACGATTACCGGGCAGACTCGCAACCGTATCGCTCGTTTGAATGCAAGTGGGAGCCTTGATACCGCATTCAATCCGAACAGCAGCGCCGCCGTTCGAGCACTGGCATCGCAAGGCGACGGGAAAATTCTGGTCGGCGGTGACTTCATCATGATCGGCGGACAGACGCGCAATCGAATGGCACGACTGAATGCCGATGGCAGTCTGGACACCGCTTTCAACCCCAACGTCAATGCCAGTGTGTTTGCGCTGGCCGTGAACTCTGTTGATACAGTAATTTTGGGGGGTAGTTTCGTCGCCGTTGGCGCCCAGACCCGCAACCGCCTCGCGCAGATCCATGCGGACGGCAGCGTTGACATCACAGCCAATCCGAACACGAACGACGCGGTTTACGCGACTGTCGGGCAGCCAGATGGCAAGTTGGTCGTTAGCGGGCGCTTCACGATGATCTCCGGGCAGAGTCGCAACTATATCGCGCGGCTGAATGCCGATGGCAGCCTCGATACCACATTCAACCCGAACGCGAACGACGGCGTCTTTACGCTGGTGGTGCAGCCCGACGGCAAGCTGGTAGTAGGTGGCGCATTCACGAACATCGGCGGACAGATCCGCAATCGCATCGCGCGATTGAACGCAACAGGCAGCGTTGACACCAGCTTTGCCGATCTTGCGGTGGACAGCTTTGTCACCAATATGGCCCTGCAACCTGATGGCAAGCTCGTGATCGGCGGTCCGTTTTCCATGGTCGGCGGGCAGACCCGTAATGGCGTCGCGCGGCTGAATGCCAGTGGTAGCGTGGATACGACATTCAACCCCAATCCGAACGGCGCCACCTACGCACTGGCCCTGCAGCCTGATGGCAAAGTGGTGATCGGCGGCACCTTTACCATGGTCGGCGGGCAGGCTCGCAATCATATCGTGCGTGTGAATGCCAGCGGCAGTCTAGATACCGCATTTAATCCGAATGCGAGCGACATCGTCGCAGCGCTGGCCGTACAGCCCGATGGCGCGCTCGTCGTTGCGGGGTTTTTCACGATGATCGCCGGACAGACCCGCAATAGCATCGCTCGCCTGAACACCAGCGGCAGCTTGGATACCGCATTCAACCCGAATGCGAATGGCGCCGTCTTCGCGCTGGCGCCACAGACCGATGGCAGGCTGGTGATCGGCGGTATTTTCACCACAGTCGGCGGACAGACCCGCAATCGCATTGCGCGCGTTACTGCTACTGGCAGCCTGGACACCACATTCAATCCGAATGCGAACAGCAATGTTCTCACGCTGGCCACACTACCGGATGGCAAGCTGGTGATGGGCGGTTTTTTCACCACGATCGGCGGGCAGACCCGCAATCGCATCGCGTTGCTCAGCATGACGCAAGCGGCGCTGCAGTCGATCGACGTCTACGGTAGCGCGGTCACTTGGACACGTTCCGGCGCAGGACCGGAACTCGCGCTACCGCCGCAACTGCTGTTTTCGCTGGCGGGTAGCACTTATACGACCGTCGGCACCACGCAACGCGTCGCTGGTGGTTGGCGTTATACGGGCTTCGTCGCGCCGATAAGCCAGAACTTCTACCTGCGCACACGCGGCCAGGTGAGCACCGGTAATCTCAACGGATTGGGCAGCCTGATCGAAAGCACGCGCCAGATATACGTCGGCGACAACGTTTTCGCCAACGGCTTCAACTGATAACGATGGCATGGCGCATCACAGATGCGCTGTTCCAATGCTTAGCCGGGGATCACGTCGTACAAAGTCACTCCGACCCCGAGGTTTCCCCGAAGTCGAGTTACGCAGGCCCGATCACGAAATCTTGCGGAAAGTGAGCATCGCCGGAATCTTCAGCGTCGAGCCTTCGTGGAACCCGTTCTTGCCTTCCCAACTCCGCGGATTCTTGAACGTACCGAACAGCATGTCGGGCAGCGGTATATCGCCGTAGTTATAGGCGTGCACTCCCCGCTCGTGGTGGATCAGGTGACTTTCGGGACGTTGCAGGAGATAGCCAAGCCAGTGCGGCGTGCGGATGTTCGCGTGCTGGAAAATGCCGGGGATCGTGGTGGCCACCGCAACGATCAGCGCCGCTTCGGGACTGAGCCCGAAAATCCAAACCAGGCATAGCGATCCGAGCAGCGCCCAGCCGACCATGTCGAGTGGATGGAAATAATAAGCGCCCCACACATCAACGCGCTCGGCAGCATGATGCATCTGGTGCGTCGCGCGCCACAGGGGATCCCAGCTGTGCATCGTACGGTGCCAGAAATAGATGCCGAACTCGATCATCAGAAATCCCGTGACGACCTGCGCCCAGAACGGCAGCTGCGAGCCGTCTATAAGCTGATGCGCGCCAAGAAAACTGTCCCACAGGAACGGCGCGAAAGTCGCAATCGTGAAATAGAGGATCGCCGAGGCAACGCCCATCACCCGCCAGAAGCGGATGTCGGGAAAATCGGTGCGCCGCCCGAAATGGTCCACCAGCGCAAACGCAACAAACAGCCCGATTACGATGTAATGGTAGATGTTCAACGACTTACCCCCGACAGCCCGATGCACTACCGCCTGAATGGCATGATACCGCCGGATGAGGGGGCCAGATAGCTCCGGTCCATTTTCCGTCTTCGACAAACGATTGGGTCGAATCAATCATCGGTTCGAGTCGGGAGAGCTCCATTCGCGTTATGCACATTTCGGTACCGTCGCCCGATCAAAGCGAGCTCAGGAATTTCTCGCTGTGCTCCGATGCGTACTGCCACATTGCAGGCCAGTGTTCGCAAATCTGCGCCATTGAATCCAGCTCCTCGGCTAGCGCCTTGGCGCAGCCGGCGGCGTCGATATCCTGCGGCCATTCGGCCAGCCGTGGCGCAGCTTCGCTGTCGAGCAAAGCCTTGGCGTTGGCCTGCACGATTGCGCGCACGTCGGCCTGCCAATAGACCGGCGCCTCCGTATTGGTTTCGAGCTGCCGCTGCATGCGCTCGATCACATCGGCGTGCACGTGGCTGCGGTATTCGCGCAGGTATTCGACGCGATCTTTGACGCTGGCTCCGGCCAGATCGCGCATGACTTGCGCAAGCAACCTCATGCGTTGCCCGGCGTCTTCGGCCTTGAACAGGCCGAACTGCCGGCGTACGAATTCGCGCAGGAAATCGTTGACGCGCGGCGGACTGACCGAGTGCGTGATCGCGAAGCGCTTGCGCAGTGATTCCTGCACATGGCCGACCGCCACCGGCAGTTCCAGTGCTACCGAATCGGGATGGCAGTAACGCGTCAGCGCACTGGCGAGGCTATCCTCGGCGCGGCCGACTGGATTCGTGCACGGCAACAGCATGCTGTTGTCCAGCGTGAACGGCGTGAATCCGGGAACTTCGAGCACGCGCGCTCTAGCGGCGCCATACAGCACGAAGTGGGCCGCGACATTACGCTCGTAGCGCTCGCGTTCGTGCCAGAATTCCTCTCGATCGATGGCATCGCCGAGTTGATACAACCAAAATGTCGATTCGCTGCGCGAGCTACCATAACTGCCGTGATGGCTGGTGACGACACGCGCGTCCGGGTCGAGCAGATAAAGCTGGCCCAGATTCAGCCCGCGCAGTGCTTCCTTGCTCAAACCATTTTCACCGGTCAGACACGCACCCAGCGACTGGCCGCACGCGCGCAGATGCAATTCGAAAGGGTCTTCGTCAATTTCGGTGCCACAGTCCAGCGCTTCTTCCATGCCCGAAAAAAATCGCGCCCGCGCCGATGAAGCAGGATTCGGATCGAATCCGGAACGCGCGAAACCGGGCCGGCGCAGTGGCAGGCGCAGATCGTCGTCGAGCAGGATCAGTCGCGCACCGGCCGAGAGCAAGGTGATCAGATTACGGCTTCGTCCGCCGCCGAACCGCTGCTCCCGCGGGTGCGCTTCGCGCAACAAGGCGGCACGCACCGCATCTCGCGCACTGCGGTTGGCCTTGCTGAGCCTATCCACAAACTTTGCCGATTCGCTGCGTCCAACGTAGCTGACCTTGCAGCCGGTGGCGCGCGCGAAGTTGCGCAGGCTGTCGCGATGTTTGTCGCTGTGCGCGGCGGATACCGAGTCATCAACGACCACATAGCGGCGATTGGCGCGATGTCGCTGTTCGTAGTCGACAAGCGAGGCGAGAAGATCGCTGAATCGATCGGGTCGGTCGCAGGCGCGAATGAATACTGCGCGCAACGGAATCGGATCGATCGCCCGCACGGCGTTGAAGCGCGCGATGAAATCCGCATCGCGCACGAGCAATTTGCGCTGCACCAGACTGTCGAGCACGCGTTGTATCTCGTCGCGCTTGCCGGCCAGATCGGACAGCGTCGACTCGATGCGCGCCGCGTGCTCATCGAGCGTACGAAATTCACGGCACAGGTCGAGCGCGTGCAACACCTGCACCGTCATCACATGCGGCTCGCTGCTGCCGTGAGGCAGGAAAACGCATTCCTCGCTCGACAAGGAAGCCGCGCGGCCGTCCGCAGACGCGTACATCGGCGCGCGCGGATCCCATCGCAACGACGCTTGTTTCGGTCGCGACGGAAAGTTGACCTGGTAGTCGGGCGTGGTGGCCATCGGGGTCCGATCTATGCGTCGCGGATGAATACCAGCGTCGGGCAGCGGTCGGCCAGTTCGCGGCGTCCGATGACGCATTCAACTTCACGCAGGGACAAACCAATTCTCTGCCTGAATTCCGCCAGCGTCGGTAAGTAGTAGCGCGCATCCATGCCAGCGTAGGATTCGACGCCGCCGATTTCTTCAATCGTCCAGCCACGCTTGCCAGCAAGTAGCGGCGGAAGTTCCGGCATCGATTTCCACGCCTGCCACACATCATCGAGACGGCTACCGGCGCCGCTCGCGCCATGCACCGCGGCCAGCAGCCGCAACTTGAGTGCATGTACGCTGCCAATCTCGCCCCGACCGAAAGCGATAGCGATATTGGCGACGGATTCCGGCTCGTCCGGCCGCAAGAACACGCGGACGACGTAGCGACCGCCGATACGCAGCACGCGGTGAACTTCGCGCGTGAGCGCCTCGTAACCATCCGGGTAGGTCTGCAGTACGTAGCAGCCGTCACCGGCGACGAGATCGATCGTGCCACTGGCGAATGGCATCGTGCACCAGTCGCCAAGAATCACCTCGGCATTGGCCGGCCCATTCTGCGCAGGCCACAACTGCTTGATCATCGCCGGGCTGTGATCGACCGCCGAAAGTTTGACGTCGCGTGGCCATTCGCAGCCCACGATTTCCGGCGTCAGCCCCAACACCACGACGTGCGCATCATCTCCCAGCGTGGACGCGAGGCGTTGAACCACGGCGGTGTCTTCCGGCCACGGGCGCAGCGGTGGTCCGAAGTTCGACCACTGGGGAACGATGTGTGAGAAGTGGTCGCGAGGGGCGACCGAAATGCTGGCGTCGATCAATTCACTTCCAGGAAAGACTTGATGCCACCCGCAAGTTGGGCATTGGAAACATCCATTTCCGCACTCGAAGGCGGAGCGGACGGTGTTCGGTTTGCGTCGAGCAGAATCGCACATCCGTCGCGGACAACGAAATCGAACTTGCCGTAGTCGAACCCGAGGCGTTCGCGCTCGGCACGCAGTTCCATCGGCACGGGGACCGGTTCGCGGTCGATGATCGTTGTGGATTTCACGATTGGGTGGGTACCGCGATAGCGCGTGCAACGTTCTCGATCGCCGAAGAAGACCCAGGCTCGAACCCAGAACCCATGATCGTCCTGCTCCGGCAGGAAGCGTTCGACAATCCACCCCGGGTTGTTCCAGATTTCATCTGGAACTTCGCTGGCGGAGGCCAGTATCGGATACGGCCGGTTCGTCGCTACCAGCGGGCCCGGAGCAAGGTCAGACGCCTTGCCGTCGCGCAGAAATCCCTCAACGGCCTGGCGCTCCGGAAGGCCGCTAAAATTCAGATCGGTCTTGACGATCACCGGCCCGCTCCATCCATCGCCCGGCTTGACGAGGTTGCGACTGACCCGCGTTTTGCGAATATCGGTTACAGCCCCGTTGATGACCACCGGGTAACGTTCGGCCGCTGCGGTATAAGCGGCCGGAACCACCGACAGATCGACGTGCATGATTGCGATATCGGCGTCTGGCCAATTGTCCAAACCCTCGACCAGATCGATTTCGTGCCCGGCATCAATCCAGTGAGCGCCGAGACTTCCCAGCAGCAGATTGCGCCCACGGAAGTTGTCGTAGGCATGCGTGATGATGACGATGCGGCTCATGCGGAAAACGGCATCAAGTTCACTTGTCGAATGAATCCCACGCGAGCTGGCGTCGCAGTCCTACAACCAAAGGGCATCTTACAGTCAGCAGTTAGCAAAACTGGAGTCAGAGTGGTCCACTCTGACTCCGATTTTCCCAATATTCCCAGATCACTTGGCCCTGCTTGCTCTTGTTCCCGCGACGGCCCGAACGGCATCGGCGACCGCTTTCGGGTCTTCGCGATGAATGTTGTGGCCGGTTGCGAAATACTGATGGGTGCCGCGCGAAAACCCCGCGAACAACGCTGCGTGCTGGCGCTTCCAGATGGTCTTGCCCTGCTCCGTCTCCTCAAGCACGACCGGCTCGGGAGAAACCTGCGTCGACGTAAGCAATGCCACGGGCAAGTCGGGCTGCTGGCGGGGCGCCGTTGCCGCTTCGCTGTCCAACTGTGCGACCAGCAGCTTGTAGTCTTCCCCCATTGCGGGCGGCAACATCGCGAGCAGCGTTTTGTCATCGGCAAGCACGCGCGCAAGGTTTGCTTTCCTGAACGCGTGGCGTTGGCTCCACGTCGCCGGGTCAACCAACACCAGGCCCTGCAGGCGGTCAGGATGCAGACGCGCGAATTCCGTAGCCAACAAACCGCCATAGGAATGCCCGACCAGGACCACCTTCTGATTTGGCGCCAGGGCGTCCATGACCGCGCCCAAATCCTCCACATGCTTCTGGATCGTTTTCGGCTTCCCGTCGGTTCCAGATTTACCCAGCCCAGCGCGGGCGTAGGCGATGCAGTGGCACTCGGCCCCGAGGTCGGCGATGACCTCCTTCCATACGTCCGCGCCTTGGCCAAAGCCAGACTCGAACACGACGGTGATGGCCCCGTTGCCGTGCTGCTGCGCCTGCAATGAGTATACGTCGCGACTCACCTGCACTTCGTCGGCGCGAGGTGGCGCGGCAAACATCACGACCAACGCCGCGAACCACGTCTTCAACAATGTCTTGCTCATTCGAATCACCTATGGATAGAAGTTTGGACGTAGATCAACGAGGTCAGCTTCATTGCTCCGACAGACCTTCAGACGGCCGACCGGCATCACTATCGCTCGGCCGCCACAGCAGGCGAGTCGACTCCGACCGCTGCTCTTCGTTCTGACGGATGGATTACAGATTCAAGTCCGAGCGTCGCTGCAATGGCAGGGCTGTCCAGCGTTGCAGCCGCAGCCGCATGGCGAAGCCGACACAGCGGCGGAAGCGCCTTGGCAACCGCAGGTGCAGACAGCCCCTTGGCAGTTGGAGCATTGGCAGTTAAAGGTAACATCGTTGGCATTCATGGCAGATCCTCGTTAGGGGGTGGTACGGACCATTTGTCCGTGGCGCCATTTTCCAGAGCGGCACTGTTGAATGCTTGAATCAAACGGCTAATCTTCGCCCGTCAGGCAGCTGCCTGCGATGGCTACTGTCATGCATCCGATTGCGACATCCGAAAGCCCAGCATCCGCCCGCCCCCTCGCCGGCATTGGTCGGGTGCTGCTGTGGAAAGGTGGCAGTGTGTGGATCGGTCGCGACGCCGGCCTGGGGCAACCGCACAATCACCATGCCATCCAGATAACGCTCGCTCTGATCCGCCCCGTGTGCATTCGCGGTAGCCATGATGAGGACTGGCAAACGGTATCTACCGCCATCGTCATGCCCGACCGTCCGCACCAGTTTGATGGCTGTGGGCAGGCGGTAGCCACGGTGTTCGTCGAACCGGAGACTCGGGCCGGTCGCGCCCTCATCGACCGTTACGGACAGCAGGACATATCGTTGCTCTCCGACCATTGCCTCGATGCGCGCAAAGCAACCTTGCACGCCGCTTTTGAAGTGCATGCACCTGATGGGACGCTCATCTCCGCCGCCCAGAACCTGATCGAGCATCTTGCCGATGCGTCACTGCAATTTGATGCCGCGATCGATCACCGTATCGGCAGCGTACTGGAGCGGATCCGCGACCGTCCCGATGGCGAGATGAGCCTCGCGCAGGCGGCCTCGGTGGCCCACCTATCGCCGAGCCGTTTCCGGCATTTGTTCGTGGCGCAAACGGGCATTTCCTTCCGCGCCTATTTGCTGTGGGCGCGCGTCGAGTACGCGATTGCGCGCGGCATGGCAGGCGGCTCATGGACCGAGGCGGCACAGCAGGCCGGATTTGCCGACTCGGCCCATTTCAGCCGTACCTGCCGCCGCATGTTCGGCGTTTCGCCCACGATGGTGGTCCGCGAAGCCCACGTTGTCGTGGAGGAAGCGACGCCGATGCCGGCCAATGACGTACCGCATGCCGCATGAGAAACGACCTGAGCCTCAAGTTGCTCGCAGCTGCGCGTTCTCAACTGCAGCAAAAAGGCATCAGAGAACAGCAGATATGCGCGCTGCCCCTCTTATAAGTAAGTTTTGAACGCTCCGAATCTGACCCTGGATTTCACAGAAGTCGCATGCCCGCACAGTGAGCTGCGCGCGAGACTACACTCGCCGTATGTCGTATTGGTACGTCTACTTGATCGAATGCCGCGACGGCAGCGTCTACACCGGCATCACCACCGACGTGGAGCGCCGCTATGCGCAGCACGTTTCCGGCAAGGGCGCCCGCTACACGCGCTCGCGTCCGCCGTTGCGCCTGCTTGCGCGCTTTGAATATTCTGACCGCGCGGCGGCCAGTCGCGCCGAGCATGCGATCAAGCAGCTCACACCGACACGCAAACGCGCGCTGTGCACGGCAAAAGATGCCTAGCAATCACACGTGTAGGAAAGGGCTGCAATTCAAACGGATAATTCCTACGTCCCTTTTTCCGGATGGTACAAAGCTAGACGCCTCGCCCTGCTTCAGGAGCGTGTATTTTTCTCCAAGATCATGTTGACCTGACGCCAGGAATTATGTTTTAATGTTCCTGGCAACATATTTTGCAACTCCAGGAGAGTAAAAATGACATTGAATCAAGATGAGATCGTACCGG
>JBDTOS010000087.1:0-9226 GCA_039933095.1 Dokdonella sp. | reverse complement strand
GCTGATTATCTGATGTGAGGTGACGCAACGCCGAACCTCGACAGGTGCGGTGTTGCGCATTCGTCTGAACTCACGAAATTCGGTGGCAATAGGGGCCATGCTCGTCGCGACAGGGTGCAAGGCATCGCCGCCACTGACATGACTCGATAACGAGAGTTGACCAACTAGGAGATTGCGAGCATTGAAGGAGGGCGACTCTGGTGCCAAAGCGTCCTGCGCTCGTAGGCGCGCGCAAGGGCAAGTACGCGCGGCTCCGAGCGCGGCGGGCCGCCAATAAGCAGTCCAATCGGCAGACCTGTGCACGAGAAACCGCACGGCAGCGAGATCGCCGGCAGGCCGCCTATGCTGAAGGGAAAGGTGCATGCGGGTTGTGCGAAGGAATCGACGGCATCGCCGATGGCAATCGCCGCGTGCGGAATGGTCGGGATCACGACCAGATCGACGTGCTCGAATGCAGCGTGAACCGTGGCTCGATGCGTTACAAGCCGAGCAAGCAACGAGGCCGCCTTGGCCTCGGGGAGTGCACGGCCATCCATCAGCTGCTGCCGGGTGCGCGGATCGTATCGGTCCGGCCAAACTGCAAGTACAGAGGCATGATAGGCATAGGACTCGAAATCGATCAGAGCTCCCAAGTCCGGCACCGGTATTTGCGCGACACCTACTTGCGCTACAAGCGAGCGAATCACTTCGACGGCGATTGCGAATGCGGCAGCGACGTCGGCACTAACCTCGGTATCGCAATAATCCGGCGTGGTCGGCAGTATCCCCACCCGCAGCGTTGCCACTCCGGGCAACCGCGCCGGGTCACATTGCCGCGCCAATGGATCGTCGGTCATCGCGCCGAGCATCAGTGCCGTGTCTGCCACGCTGCGACACATCGGTCCGACATGGTCGAACGAGGGCGAAACGGGAATCGTGCCGCGTGTGCTGATCAAATCGTAGGTCGGCTTCAATCCGACGATTCCGCAGCATGCGGCCGGGATGCGGATGGAGCCGCCGGTGTCCGTTCCCACAGCGCCGAAACAAAGCCGCGCCGCGACTGCCGCTGCCGATCCTCCCGACGAACCCCCGGCGACATGATCGAGATTCCACGGATTGCGAACCGGTCCGTAATGGCTGATCGCAGACGTTGTTCCCATCGCGAACTCGTGCATGTTGAGCTTACCGAGGAACACCGCACCAGCCGACGCCAATCTGAGGACCACATCGGCATCCCGTTGCGGGATGCGATCGGCGAAAGCGGCACTGGCACCGGTCGTAAGGATCCCGGCGGTATCGATATTGTCCTTCAACGCGATCGGGATGCCGTGCAGCGGACCGCGCCAGTGACCGCTTTCGATTTCCCGCTCGGCGCGATGCGCGTCGGCCATCGCCCGCTCTGCCGTGACGGTGATGAACGCATTCAACGATGGATTGATGCGCTCGATACGTTCGAGGCAGGCACGGGTCAGCGCTAACGGCGACAGAACACGCTTGCGCACGGCATCGGCCGCATCAGCCAGATCAAGATCGGTGGGATCGCGCCCGGAAAACTGTCCCGTCCCGGACCGAAACAAGCAGCCCGAAAGGCTCGTGATCCCCGTCGCCGAACCCGCAGCAAGAGCCGCGAGGACGCGGCGACGGGTAAATTGGAGTGGTTCCTTCGTCGAAGTCACGGCGGTTTTTCACCCCTCAGAATGGCGCTTGCGTTGCGCACCGAATCGACCGTATCGAGGATGCGCAAGAGGTTCTCTTCGACGAGTTTGCGCAGATCGATTCTGGATGTCGACTCAGGCATCGAGATAGAGCGTGTCACTCCGATGCTGGAATCGGTTTGACCAATGGCGCGTCGAATTCGATTCGGGTCTTCACGCCCATCGTGTCCAATGTCAGCGTTCCCGCCAGATGATCCGGTTTGTCGGTAGTCAGGACCAATCCACTGCGGCCGGTCATGCCGCTGATCTGAACCGGCTTGACCTTCGCCCACCAACTCATCATGGTCGCATCATCGAGCTGGATCCACATGCCTTCCTCGATGGAATACATGGCGCAGTCAGCATCGCTACACGCTTCGATGACAGGGCGCACGTCAGTGGAAGTGAAAATCACCCGGCGCACGATCTTGTTCGGCTCCAGCGAATCGGCACCAGCGACCAGATAGGCGTTCGCGATCTCGATATGTCCGGGTTCTCCGTCGCCCGTCACTGATAGTGCTCCCTTCGCGCTACCACCATCTGCGGCGCGGATCGGTAGTGCGAATAAGACCATAACGGTTACAACTGACGCGATCGCGATGACACGAGTGATGGGTGTGTTCATGGATGGATTCTCGGATTGTGAAGTGGCGGTTCTACAAAATGATCGATGACTTTCGGGTTGGTCTTTATTCTTGTCGCGCTGGATAGCGCCAGTACGGCGAGAACCGGCGCAATAAGTGCTACCGACAGGGTTGAACGAATCATTGTGGAATTTCCGAATGGTCGACTTGCCATTGGGTCCACGCAATCGGGCGCGTCGAGGGGCCACTGCGCCGCGATCAAGTTTTGCTAAACAGGTTGATCGGCGTGTCGCTTGCGCTACCAACCTGTGGATATCGCCGACCCACAGCCGACCAGATTTGCTATCGACTGGATGTATCCGCAACGTCGGACAGCAAGGTTTCGCATTGGGATTCGCTGAGATCCAGCATCTCGCCAAGTGCAGCGTGGGCACTGGCTCTGGATACGTTGTGGCCGCTCACGGAAAAAACCCAGCTGCCTCCGCTTGCATCGATCCCAAGCTGACGCAACCACTCGGGAAGTGCTGCAGGCTTGGTATCCGGTCGCCAAACCATCAGCACGGCAGCTACATCCTGTAGATCCGGAACGATCGACGGCATCTCACTAACTTTCCCAACGGGCACGAAGTTCCGCTCAAGTACCTTACCGACCTTGTCCATTGTCAACGTGTACAGTCCCGGTGTTGCAGGTTCGACGGGGCGCTCCATCCAGATGAATCGTTCTGCCTGTTCGCTTCCAGACAGGCTCACTTGCAACGGCTCCCCGACCACTGTCGGCACCATGACATGCAGCGGCGCGGCGCTTCTGCAACGCATTTGTGGCAGCGGTGCGGAATATCGGGTGGCCTGTGCCACCAGAATGCTCGAAAGCTCGTCCCGCTCGCATCGACTCAAGGGCACCAAGCCCGGAATGCGCGGTTTCTCGGCAGATGCGCAGTCGAAATCATCACCTGGTATGGAGCGCTCTTCGCCGACTGTGTCGCCGAAACGCGAGAAGAGCAGATCAATCTTGCGATCATCCCGCAGCAGGGAGCGGCCGAGCACAAAACGCGCATTGGTTTCGACGCCAAGCAGATCGAGTACGGTTGGTGCAAGATCGTAACCGGCACCGTGATGTGTCGATGGACGAGGCAGATCAGTACCGACAACAATCAGCGGTAAACGGACATCGGCAACCGCATCGGCACCGAATAGTCGATTCATTTCCGCGCTGGGGAAAATCTGATGATCGCCGGTGATGACGAGGACGGTGTTGGCGTCCAGCCAGCCATCCTTCTGCAACTTCTGAACCCATCGTCCGACCAGTTCGTCCGTGCAGTGCACCGCATCGAGAAACCGTTCGGCACCGTCGCGGAACTTTGTGCATTCAGCGTAGAAGAAGCCCGGCAAGTGCGTGCCGATCGTAAGCAGGGTCAGATTGAACGGGCGTCCGCTTTGTTTCAGCAGCTCCAGTTCGGCGAACGACTGCTCGAACAGGTCCGCATCGCTTACTCCCCAATCGCCGCTGCGCGGTTTGACTCCTTGTTTGGCCCACTCGACGCTACCCATCACCTTGGCGTAGCCGTGAACACTGAGGAAGTGGCCCTTCCCGGCGAAGCCTATCTCGGCTCCACCCAGATACGTCTGCTGATAGCCCGCAGCGGCAAGTACATCGCTGAGACAAGGCATGCGTTCGAGCATGCTGTCGAAACCCGCCATGGTTCCGCTGCCGCGCTCAAACGGGTACAGCGTGCCGCACAGGGTGTTCACCAATCCTTCGATCGTGACGAAACTGCTTGCGTGAAGATGATCGACCAGGCTGTGCTCGGATATCAATTTTTCCAGATTCGGCATAAGGCCGGGATAACGTTTCGCCGGCGCCAGCGCGATGCCACCGGCCTCGATATAGAGAAGAATCAGGTTTTTCGGGACCGCCGCCGGTCGCGCTTGCAGCTGCTGGTCGGTAACGATATCCGTCGTCACCACCGGGCTTTCTCGCCATGCCGCCATCTGGACTTCGGGGACACTAAGGTTTCTCGGCGCATACCATTCAAGCGCTGCGCGTCCGAGACGCCACTCCGGCAATCCGGCATGGCCTGCCACGATCAGCAGAACGCTGACCACCATCACGATAACGGCAGACTTTCGCTGTGGTTTCCAAGCTCGACGGGCCGCGAAAACAAAGGCAGCCACCAAAGCGAGCACGCACAACCCGAACACAATGAATTCGGAACGATATTGTTCCCACGCCACCCGCGCGGATGCGGGTTCCAGATGCATGAAGAACTCCGCACCGAAACCCTGACCCGAAAACCGTATCAGTCCGAGGAACAGCATCCGCACAAATACGCACAACAGGAGCGTGAGGACAGCCGTGGTTGTCCACAGGAAACGTGATCGATTGGCCAGATGCGACGATGCAATGAACACGCCGACAATGCCCGCCGTTCCGATCAGGCAACTCAGCACCAACGAGCCATTTTCAATATCGACAAAACCGAGACAGGCCGGGACCGCCAGAAGCAGCGCGACGATGATCCACAGCACGCAGGCGGAAACGGTGCTTACGGATTGTCTGTCACGAATTGACTGCTGCATCGAAATGAATTGCTCTTTGAAATCGAGGCCTTTCGGCATGAGCCGCGCCTCAATTGCAGGTCAACTAACAAGTCTCCGTGCGGAATTGGAACCAGTCCCCGGACACGCATGAATTTCGCCCATGAGCGGAATGTCCGCCCACGGAAACCACGACGAAGAGTACCAAAAAGAACGCGGAGTGACCCGAGAACCGCGCGAGGTCGGACAGGGGATCCATGCACACTCCTTGTTTTCAGTGTGCGGAAATCGATGCGGCGACGCCGTCGATGAATGCCTGCAAGGTCGGTGAAAGGCGACCCTGCGCCGCCGTGCGTTCGCTCTGCGCCTGCATCAACAGGGATTTCGCTTCGGCGTCATTGCCAAGTCCATGCATCACCGCAGCCAGACCGGTGTGCGCTTCGATGCGATCGGGCGAAATCTTGTCTAACGGCGTGGTCTCGTTTGCCAGTGCTTCGCGGAATGCGCCCCCAGCCTCGGAGTTGTTGCCGAGTTCGAGGTGCGCGCGACCAAGACCGACCAGGCTGACGACCCGCCAGGCCTTTGGTGCATCGGGAAGTTTTTCCTTGTAGATCGCGAGCGCCTCGGAATAGGAGCCAACCGACGCGTTTGCATCGCCCGTGAACCGTTGTAGGGCACCGATTTTTTCCAGCGCCGAACAAATCTGGTCGTAGTCGGGTTCTGGCAGGGCGCGCAGCGCTGCGATCGCTGCGTGAATCATCTGCATACCGGTGGCCGGATCGCCGTTGCGGCCGATGCTGACCCCGAGATTCGAGCGATAGATCGCGCTGCGGCGCTGGTTGTCCGGGATGCGCTCGGAAATCGCCAAGGCAGCGCGAAAATGCTCGGCTGCCTGCGCGGAGTCGCTCGCCATCAAGTAGGTAAAACCGAGTGTGTTCTCGCTGGTTGCGACGCTGGGATGATCGGGGCCGAGCGTCGCCTTGTCCATGGCGATCAAACGCAATCCCAGCTTCTCGGCTTCGTCGAATTGTCGCGTATCGATGAGCACCTGGCGCAAGGTGTCCAATGCACTGCTGCGCCGCTCATGCGGATCGGGAACGCTGGCCTCGACCGTCGCCAGCGCCTCGCGCGCGAGCGCCTCGGCGCGATCGAACTGTCCTTGTCGCCGATACGCTCGCGAGAGGTTCTGCTCGGTGTCGGCGATATCGACATGCGGCCCGACGTAAAATATCCGTTGTGCCGCCAGTGCATCGGTGAGAATCGGAATCGCCGCCGCGTCCTCCTGAAAACTGGCAAACACATTGCCGCGCACCAACAACGAAAAGATGCGCGCGGGTTCCGTGCAATCCTGTTTGCACAACTCCACCGCTTGAGCGGATTCGGTGAACGCACGTTCGCGTTCGAATCGGTCAATCGCAAGCAGGGCGGATGCGGACAGCAGACGCGAGCGAAGTTCGGGGTCGGAAACTCGCGCGCTCAGCGGCAGCAACGTGTCGAGCAAGTTTCGCGCCGGTTCCTGCTTGCCCGCGTCTGCCAGCGCACGCGCGAGGCCCATGCCTGCACGAAGCGTGATCGGATGCGATGGCCCGAGCACATTCGTCGCGTCGCGATAATCTGCATCGAGCAAGGCAACACTTTCGTCGAGCTGACCTTGTTCGCGCAGCACATTGCCGAGCGCTTCAAGCAATTCGATACGTACGCTGGCATTGAGCGTTTTCGATTGCTGTGCCTCGGTGACCGACAGGCGCACGATGTCGACGACCGACGGCGGCGCAATTCGCGGTCCCGCTGGCTCGGCGGCACTGAATACGCGCAACAGAAAATCACGCACGCTGGTGGCGCGCTGCGCCTCGTTGCGTGCCACCTGCCCTTGCCAAAGCGCCACTCCCAACGACGCCAGGATCGCGATCAGGAACAACACCGTTGTGACCACGCCACCGCGATGACGGCCGACGAACTTGCGCGCGCGATACATGCGCGACGGTGGATGCGCGATGACCGGCTGCCCTTGCAGGTGGCGCGCGATGTCGTCGGCAAACGCGCCGGCCGATGCATAGCGCAACTCCGGCTTGGTCGCGGTTGCCTTGAGCACGATGTTGTCGAGATCGCCGCGCAGCTTGCGTCGGAGTGCGCGCGCCGTCGCGATCCGCGTCTGGTTCGCGCTGGTGTCGGTGACTTGCGCCGAGGGCGTGCGCGAATCGCCCGGTTCATGGCGCTGACCGGTGATCAGCTCGCCGAGCAGGATGCCGAGCGCGTAGACATCGGTCGCCGTGGTGATCTGGCCGCGCGCAAATTGCTCCGGCGCCGCGTAGGCCGGTGTCATCGGGACGTGCTGGGTACTCGTTTGATCTTCGTCATCGCTGTCGAGCAATTTGGCGATGCCGAAGTCGAGCAGCTTGACCTCGCCGTTGGCGGTGACCAGTACATTGGACGGTTTCAGATCGCGGTGCACGATCAATGCGCGGTGCGCCGCTTCGACGGCGCGACAGACATCGATAAACAAACGCAAGCGTGAATCAAGATCGAGTTGCTGCTCGCGCACGTAGTCGACGATCGTCACGCCATCGATCAATTCCAGTGCGATATACGGTGTACCGATGTCGGTGACACCGCCTTCGATCAGGCGTGCGATACCGGGATGCTGGAGTTGAGTCAGCGCGCGGCGTTCGTCGCGGAAACGACGGTGCTCGTCTTGCGTGTAGAGATTACGGCGCAGCAGCTTGAGCGCCACCTGCTGGCTGACGCCGGCCTGCTCGCGGGTGGCGCGGAACACGATTGACGAACCGCCTTCGCCGAGCTGATCGAGCAGACGGAATGGACCGATCGTTGTGCCGATCGGCGGCGTTGCGTCGGCTGGCTCGCCCACTGCGTCGAGCAGACGATCGAACGAGGAATCGAGCGGTCGCGCGCGCGTTTCGATGCCAGTATCGTCACCGTGCTCGCTGGCCGTATCGGCGGCAAGCAACCGTTCGATCGTCTTTCGTTGATCCGCATCGACGCAATTTGCTGCTAGCCATGCGACGCGTGCTTCCGGGGCGATGGCGAGCGCCGCATCGAACAGCGCGCGCAGGTTTGCCGATGCGTCATTCATTGGATGGGCCCCATGACATGAGGAGATTTTCTGTAACAACGACAAATCGCGGCAAATCGCGACATCACAACAACGCGTCGTGCAGAAACGCGCGGGCGAAACGCCAATCGCGATTGATCGTGCGCGCGGTAACCTCAAGCAGGCTGGCGACCTGCTCGGTGGTCAGCCCAGCGAAGTAACGCAATTCCACGACCTGCGCAGCGCGCGCGTCGATCTGTTCGAGGCGAGTCAGCGCGTCATCGAGTGCCAACGCCTGCTCGGCGCTGCCGATGGCCAGATCGATGCCGGAGCTTGCCGTAAACGTGACTCGCGCCCAGTCGCCGCCAGACTTCTGGAACATGCGCGCGCGCGCATGATCGATCAGCAGATGCCGCATCGCGCGCGCCGCGTACGTAAAAAACTGCGCCGAGTGCGCAAATGCCAGCTCCGGCCCCTGCTCCATGCGCACATAGAGCTCGTGCACGAGTGCAGTCGTATCGAGTGTATGGCGAGCGCCACGCTGAAGCTGACGACTCGCCATTGCCTTGAGGCGCGCATAAACCGCTTCGAAAGACGGCGCCGAAGTCGATTCTCCGGCGTCGTCGTTGGCAAGCAATTCGGTCACTGCCAAGGCCACCCTGCGACTGTGGCAGGTAGTCTAACCTCGGCAGTGGCGTTGCGCTTGGCGCGCTATTGGGTTCTCAGCCGATTGGTAAAGCTGGATCGGAGTTGGACCGAGTCGAGTCTGTCGGTCTTGTTCGTTCGCAGGTCGCTCGCATAGTCGGACTCACTGAAACCCGTTAGCGAAGATGCGGTCGTTCAACACCTCAATGCCGTCGAACCAGGCATTGAGGTTGGCGGTTGGCGCCTCTGGCTGCCCGCCGATGCCGCCGCCATCTTCGACGACCAGATAGACCAGGACCGAACTATCGGTGGTCCACGCAAAATTCGATGCCTCGATCGCGGCCGCCGTGGTCGGCTTGCGCCAAGTACCGTTGGTGGCGAGCAGCAGGCTGCCCGAAGCGGTTACCGGGCCGGTGCAGGTCTCGCTGCCGGCACTGCGGTATTCCCAGCCCAGCCGCACATAGCTGCCCGGGGTGATGGTGCCGGTCGACTTGCCCCAACCGTTGAGTGCGTAGATGGCCGGTCCCGGCAGATGAACGCATTGCTTGCGCGCCGTGACACTGCTGCTGGTGACGGACACATGCAGTGCGCCAGACCCCGTGGGGCCGGCCGCGTTCTGGGTGGAGTCCCAGGTCGATGCACCTACCGTAACTTCGGGCCAGATATTGACGTTCGCGTCGAAGCTGCTGTTAAGCACCAGCGGTTGCAGCGTCTGACGTTCGATCGCGCCGATATCTGCT
>JBDTOS010000086.1:0-9280 GCA_039933095.1 Dokdonella sp. | reverse complement strand
TTGAAAGAGGAGATGGCAGCAGGTCGTGATGCGAGTCTCGATGACGGCAATGGCCACTACACACCGGTTACCCTGATGCCGCATCTGACGCCGTTGCCGCAAACGCAAGCCGTTGCGAACGTGTCGTCCGGCGATCTCGCGCGCAGCGGGAAGACGCGCAGCGAGGAGTATTTCCAGTTCATGCGCGAGCGGGTACGCGTGCTGGCGGCTTCATCGCCGACCGCAGTAATGGGTTACTACGCGAAGAACCAGCGCGAAAATCCGGCCTTCGACACGACGGCGACACGTTATGGCTATGCGCTCGCGCAGGTGAGGGCACGTCAGCCGGAAAAGGCCATCGCCGGCCTCGAGAAACTGGTCGCCAGGCAACCCGATAACGTTGCCCTGCAACTGGCGCTGGCCGATGCGCAGGATCAGGCCGGTCAGAGTGACGCAGCCCAGAAGCGCTGTGATCGCCTGCACGGCGACCATCCTGGTAATCGCGCAATCACCCTCGCCTATGCCGATTCGTTGCTCGCGCGTGCCGACAAGGCGCGGGCGCAGCGCGCGCAGAACCTGCTGCGTCCGTTGCTGGACGACTACAGCGACGATCCCGATCTGCAAACCAGTTTCGCGCGCTCTTGCGAATTGAGTGGCGACAAAGTGCGCGCAGGCGAAGCCTACGCCGATGCGGCCTACCTCAATGGGCACGCCGAGGATGCCCTCAACCAGCTCAAGGCGCTGGCCAAGCAGTCCGATCTGGATTACTACCAGCGCGCGCGCATCGACGCACGCATCACCAGCCTGACACCCCTGGTGCTGGAGCTTCGTCGCCACGGCAACCACAGCGCGCCCGACCCGAACACCGATTCGCTGCATTCGGCCGCCGCATGCGACACTCGCCTCTGTTTCGGGGTGTCATCGGGAAGTAACAATCCTCGGTTGCAATAACGCGGTCACATTTCCTTAATCCAAGGCCGCTGGCGGCAGGTGTTCGTGCAAAAACGCATTCTCATCGTCGAAGACGAACCGGCAATCCGCGATATGGTCGCGTTCGCCCTGCGCAAGGCTGGCATGGATGCCGTGCACGCCGCCGACGCGCGAGCAGCACAAAGCGCGATCGGCGACCAGGTCCCCGACCTGATTCTGCTCGATTGGATGTTGCCGGGCATCAGCGGTATCGATCTTGCCCGCCGTTTGCGCAAGGAGGATCTGACCCGCGACGTGCCGATCATCATGTTGACTGCGCGCGGTGAGGAAACCGATCGCGTCAGCGGCCTTGATGCCGGTGTCGATGACTACGTCGTAAAGCCCTTCTCTACACGTGAGCTAGTCGCGCGCATCCGTGCCGTCATGCGCCGCACTCACGGCGAAGATGGCGAAGGCATTCTCGAACTCGGTGGCTTGAAGATCGACAGCGCAGCCCACCGTGTCTATGCCAACGACGTGCCGCTTGCGATCGGGCCGACCGAATACCGATTGCTGCATTTCTTCATGACCCACTCCGAACGCGTCTACTCACGCAGCCAGTTGCTCGATCACGTCTGGGGCGGCGGTGTGTATGTCGAGGAGCGCACTGTCGATGTGCACATTCGCCGACTGCGCAAGACGCTCGAACCCTCGCATCTCGATGGACTCGTGCAAACCGTACGTGGTGCCGGCTATCGATTCTCGACCAACGTTTGAGTGTCGACGCTGCCAGTCAACGAGCGAAAATCGCGGATGGTCCGGATTGATTCGGGCGACAATGGGCTGCGATGCGCATGAACTCCGCCATTGATGCCTCGACTCACGCGTTGAGGAATAGCTGATGCCCAATCGCTGGATCCGGGCGTGGCGCGGAACCCTGTCCAAACTCGGCGTTCTTCTGCTGACCGCACTCGTTATCGGGCTGATCGCGCACAAGGTCTGGTTGTGCCTGTTCATCGCCACCGCCGGTTTTCTCGCGGTGCATCTGTTCGCCTTGCATCAGATCGGCACCCATCTGAACGGACCGACTGTGGCCGCGCCAGCGCGCCTGCCCGGAATCTGGCGCATCTTGCAGGATCGCATCAGCGCGCGCCGTCGCGCCGCGCGCAACGACAAGCGTCGCCTGCTTGCCGGCTTGCGTGCATTTCGCGATGCCGCTGCGGCGCTGCCGGACGCCGTGGTTGCGCTCGATCGCGAACGGCATATTCTCTGGTTCAACCGCGCCGCTCGCAGCTTGCTCGGGCTCGACTATCCGCGCGATCTCGGCGCACCGATCACCCATCTCGTGCGCGCAACGCGCGTCGCGACATGGCTCGATGGTGGTGCCGGTGAACCGTTGATTGATGTCGCCTCCCCGACCAATGAACAGATACGTTTGAGTCTGCGCCGGATTCCCTACGCGGAAGATCAGACCCTGCTGGTCGCGCGTGACATCAGCCAATTGCAGCGACTGGAACAAGTACGGCGCGATTTCGTCGCCAATGTGTCGCACGAATTGCGCACGCCATTGACCGTCGTGCACGGTTATCTCGATATGCTCGAACCGGAGCAGTGGCCGGATTCCGAACCCATCCTGCATGAATTGCGCACGCAATCACGGCGGATGACCCAGATCGTCGAGGATTTGCTGACGCTGTCACGTCTTGAAGTGCAGGACGGCCTGGCTGATGAGCGCGTGCAGATTGCACCGATGCTGGAAACGCTCAAACGCGAAGCCGAAGCGCTAAGTCAGGGCCGTCACCAGATCAGTATCGAAAACAATGGATCTCCGGCAATCCAGGGTTCTGCCAAGGACTTGCACAGTGCGTTCTCGAACCTGGTCAGCAACGCGGTGCGCTACACCCCGACTGACGGCCGCATCGGCATACGCTGGGAATCAAATGACTCCGGCGCGCGCCTTTCGGTGACGGATACCGGCCCGGGCATTCCGGCGCAGCACCTGCCACGCTTGACCGAGCGTTTCTACCGCGTATCGACGAGCCGCTCGCGCGAGACCGGTGGCACGGGCCTGGGCCTTTCGATCGTCAAACATATCCTGCAACTTCACCAGGCTCGCCTCGAGATCCAGAGCGAACTCGGTGTCGGCAGTACGTTCAGTTGTGTATTCGGTCCGGAACGATTGTCTGCAAGTTCGATCGATGAACCTGTGCACGAGGCTGGCGCATGAATCGCGCGCGGAGAGTGCCGACAATGCTGGCCGCGCTGCTTGGCCTCGTCGCAGTGAGTCAGGCTCTGGCGTCGACTCATGAGTTGTCCGGCACATTGACCAGCGCGGGTTCCGATTCACTGGGCGCATTGCTCTGGCGTTGGTCCGAAGCGTTTGGCTCGGCGCACCCGTCGGTGCGCTTCCAGATGCAGGCACTCGGCTCGGCAACCGCTCCCGCGGCTTTGTTGGAGGGCGCTACGGACTTCGGCGTGATGAGCCGAGTCATGAGTTCACACGAAGAACAGGCGTTCACCGATCGCTACGGTTATCCGCCAACTCGCATCAAGGTGGCACTCGACGCGATTGTCATATTCGTCAATCCGGACAATCCGCTGACGCAAATTCGGATCGATCAACTCGACGCCATCTACTCCGTCACGCGACGCTGCGGCGCGGACCGGCCAATCGGTTTCTGGAATGCTCTGAGCGACAGTGGTGGTAGCACTGAACGATCCGGACACCATGCGATTCTCGCTATCGGTCGCAATGCGGCATCGGGAACGCACGAACATTTCCGCATCGATGCGTTGTGCAATGGTCGATTTCGCGACGATGTTGTCGAATGGCCGGGCAACGGTGCCGTCGTCGATGCGGTCGCAGAAAATCCTGATGCGATCGGCTACGCGGCCATGGCCTTTGTCAACGGGCGAGTGCGAACATTGGCGCTGGCGGCAACCGCCAGACAAACGGCGAACGCAGTGCCGGATTCAGCGAGCATTGAGCAGCCGGTAAGTGCGACACCTGAAACGGTGCGCTCCGGCCAATATCCCCTCGCTCGCGCAATGTACGTTTATCTGAATCACGCACCGCAACGAAAGGTAGCCGAATTGCCGCGCGCGTTCATCGAATTCATCCTGTCGAGCGAAGGACAAACCATCGTGGCACACGAAGGCTTCATCCCGCTTGCCGCTTCCGACCTGTCAACCGAACGCGCACGAGTGCAATGAAACGCAATTCACGATCCAAAGCTGATTCGTCGTCCACGCCGCTTCCAACTGCCATCGTCGCTGCCAACCTCAGCGATCCGGCGCTATATCTCAATCGAGAACTTGCCCAGTTGGAATTCAATGTCCGCGTGCTGGCGCAGGCACAGGACTCAAGCGCACCGCTATTGGAACGACTGCGATTCCTGTGCATCTCGTGCACCAACCTTGATGAGTTCTTCGAAGTGCAGGTCGGCATCCTGCGTCATTTTCATGCGATCGGTGCGGCCCACCCCGGTCCGGACGGACGCCCGGCGAGTGAAGTGCTCGCACTGATCCGCGAACGTGCACTGGCCCTAGTCAAGACTCAATACGATTTCTGGAACGATAAGCTTCTGCCGGCACTGGAAGAAGAAGGCATCCGCTTCCTCGCGCGCAGTCGCTGGACCGTCAAACAGCGACGCTGGCTGCAAGGATATTTCCGCAACGAGAGCTTGCCGGTATTGTCGCCGCTCGGACTCGATCCGGCGCATCCGTTTCCGCGCATTCTCAACAAGAGTCTCAATCTCGCGGTCGTGCTGAAGGGCAAGGATGCGTTCGGGCGTGAAGGCAACATGGCCCTGGTGCGCGCACCGCGTTCACTGCCACGCATCATTCGCCTGCCGGCCGACGTCGCGGAAAAACCCTACGACTTCGTGTTCCTGTCGAGCATCCTGCATGAGTTCATGGGCGAGATGTTCCCGGGAATGAAGGTGCGCGGCGCGCACCAGTTTCGCGTTACCCGCAATAGCGAGTTGTTTGTCGACGAGGAGGATGTCGAGAATCTCGCCATCGCCCTGCGCGACGAATTACGCCTGCGCGGCTACGCCAAATCAGTGCGCCTGGAGATCACCGAACAATGCCCGAAGCCGATCGCGCAGATGCTGGCGAAGAATTTCGAGTTGACCGATCTGGATGTCTACCGCTGCGGTGGCCCGGTCAATGTCAGTCGCATCGCCATGATCTACGACCAGGTCGATCGGCCCGACCTCAAGTTCGCGCCGTTCAAGCAGCGCGTGCACAAGGCGGTCACCGACGAGCGCAGTCTGTTCGAGGCGATTCGCGAGCGCGACATCCTCTTGCATCATCCGTTCGAGTCGTTCGCGACCGTCATGGAATTGCTGCGCGAGGCCAGCATCGATCCGAATGTGCTCGCGATCAAACAGACTCTTTATCGCGTCGGTGCCGATTCGCCCTTGATCGACTATCTGATCGAAGCCGCGCGCAACGGCAAGGACGTAACCGTCGTCGTCGAATTGCGCGCGCGATTCGACGAGGAAGCCAACCTGCGCTTTGCCAATCGCCTCCAGGAAGCTGGCGTGCAGGTCGTGTACGGCGTGGTCGGTTTCAAGACGCACGCGAAGATGTTGTTGATCGTGCGCCGTGAGCGCGGCGAGCTGCATCGGTATGTGCACATGGGGACCGGTAACTATCACCAGACCACATCGAAGTTCTATACCGATTTCGGCCTGCTGACGGCGAATCCCGAGATCGGTGACGATGCCCACCAGTTGTTCCTGCAATTGTCCGGTCTCGGGACGATCATCCAGCTCAAGCATCTGTTGCACTCGCCGTTTACCCTGCACGCCGGAATCATGCAGCGCATCGAACGCGAGATTGCGCATGCGAAGGCCGGTCGCCCGGCGCGCATCATTGCCAAGATCAACGCCTTGAATCAGGACGACGTCATCGAGTTGCTCTACCGCGCCTCGTGTGCCGGTGTGAGCATCGACCTGATCGTGCGGAGTGCCTGCACCTTGCGACCGGGCTTACCGGGTATTTCCGAAAATATCCGGGTGCGGTCGATCGTCGGTCGCTTTCTCGAACACAGCCGCGTGTACTGGTTCCAGAATGACGGCGCGGCGGAAATTTTCTGTTCCAGCGCCGACTGGATGGAGCGCAATCTGCTGCGTCGAGTGGAGACCTGTTTCCCGATCCTCGACCCTGAACTCGCGAAGCGCGTATACGACGAGGCCTTGCAAAACAATCTCGCCGATAACGTACAGGCCTGGCTTCTGCACGCGGACGGTCATTACGAGCGCACCACACCGGGCGACGATCCGCCGCATTCGGCACAACAATCGCTGTTGTCGAAATTGTGCCGATAGCGTTCGCTGCATCCTTAACGTGCGCAAATACGTCCCTATCCGATGGCATGCCACAATGCGGCATGCCCTGCCCTCCGGATAGTCGCCGATGAGCGACGGTTCTCACGCGCCGATCAGCGATGGCGACCTTCTCGCTGCCGTCGATCTTGGGTCGAACAGTTTCCATATGGTCGTTGCCCGTTACGAGCACGGTGAATTGCGCGCGATCGATCGGCTGCGCGACAGCGTTCGCCTTGCCATGGGTTTGCGGCCAGACCGCAGCCTGGAGCCGCAACGGCGCGAGCGCGCGCTGAATTGCCTGTCACGCTTTGGGCAGCGTCTGCGCGGGTTTCCGCATGAGCGTGTACGTGCCGTCGCGACCAACTCGGTCCGCCTGCTCGCCAAGCCGCAGGCGTTTCTGATGCCGGCGGAAACGGCGCTTGGCCATCCGATCGATGTCGTTTCCGGGCGCGAGGAAGCGCGCCTGATCTACCTTGGCGCCGCGCATGGACTGCCACGCAGCAAACAGCGCCGCTTGGTGATCGATATCGGCGGAGGCAGCACCGAATTCATTATCGGTCACGATTTCGACGCACTGGAAAGGGAAAGCCTGCAGATGGGTTGCGTGGCGACCACGTTGAGGTTTTTCGCCGATGGCATATTCACGGCCAAGCGCTGGAGTGCCGCGAACACCGAGATCTCGGTGGAAATGCAGCAGTTCGCGGCCGACTATCGCGCTCGCGGCTGGCACGATGCATTCGGTTCATCGGGCACGGTCCGGGCGATCGGCAGCATCGTGCAGGAGAGCGGGTGGAGCGACAGCGGCATCACGCCGGCATCGCTCGACAAGCTGCGTGACGCGATTATTGCCGCTGGCAGTGTCGCCGCGCTCAAACTTCCCGGACTCAACGAAGAGCGCACTGCCGTCATCTCCGGAGGCGTCTTGATCCTGCAGGCAGCCCTTGAGGTACTTGGGGTCAGTCAGATCGGCGTGTGCGAAACCTCAATGCGCGAAGGGATGCTCTACGACATGCTGGGTCGCGCATTCCAGCGCGATCCGCGTTCCGGCGCGATTGCGTCGCTCGCTCAACGCTACGGTGTCGATCAGGCACAGGCGCAACGCGTACATGCAACGGCACTGGAGTTGTTCGATCAAGTCGCCGATGCCTGGCAACTTGGAGCGCCCGAGCGCGACATGCTCGGCTGGTGTGCCGATATTCATGAGATCGGTCTCGCTATCGCACACAGCCAGCATCACATTCACGGCGCGTATATCGTTGCGAAATCCGACCTCGCCGGTTTCAGCCGGCAGGGTCAGCAAGTGCTGGAAGTGATCCTGCGCTCGCATCGACGCAAGCCGCTGCGCAACGAGTTCGATGCCCTGCCTGAGCGTTTCCAGACACCTGCGCGCCGCCTGACCGCGCTGCTGCGCCTTGCGGTGCTGTTGCAGCGGCCTCGCACCAGCGACCCCCTGCCACCGTTGACGATGAACGCATCCGATCGCTCCCTGCGATTGGAGCTGCCACGCACGTGGCTTGGTGAGCACGCGCTGACCGCCGCCGACCTTGGCCAGGAACGCGACTACCTCAAGCAGCTCGAAATCAAGCTACAGGTTGTCGAAAAAAGCTGAGAAACAAGCCCCCAGCTCTCCCGGCAAACTGGCAAGCTGCTACTTGAAGATATCCTTGTTCTTCGCGTAGTTCACCGCCTGCTGGCGAGTGACCAACCCGCGTCGCACCAGGTCCTGCATGCATTGATCGAGCGTCTGCATGCCGTATTGCTGGCCGGTCTGGATCGACGAATACATCTGGGCGACCTTGTCCTCGCGAATCAGATTGCGGATGGCCGGAATGCCGACCATGATTTCGTGTGCCGCGACACGTCCGCCGCCGACTTTTTTCAGCAGGGTCTGCGACACCACCGCACGCAGCGATTCCGACAGCATCGAGCGGACCATCGGCTTCTCGCCGGCAGGAAACACGTCGATAACGCGATCGATGGTTTTCGCTGCGGAACTGGTATGCAAGGTGCCGAATACAAGATGTCCGGTTTCTGCGGCGGTGAGCGCAAGGCGAATCGTTTCCAGATCGCGCAATTCACCGACCAGGATGAAATCGGGATCTTCGCGCAGCGCCGAACGCAACGCCTCGCTGAATCCGTGCGTGTCGCGATGCACCTCGCGCTGGTTGATCAGGCATTTCTGCGAGGTATGAACAAATTCGATCGGGTCTTCGACCGTGAGAATATGGCCGTACTCGTTCTTGTTGATGTGATCTACCATCGCCGCCAGCGTCGTCGATTTCCCGGAGCCGGTCGGGCCTGTGACCAAGATCAGGCCTTGCGGCTGTTCGATCAGTTCGCGGAAAATTTTCGGTGCGCCGAGGTCTTCAAGCGAAAGCACTTCGGACGGAATTGTGCGGAACACGGCACCAGCGCCGCGATTCTGGTTGAATGCATTGACGCGGAAGCGGGCCAGGCCGGGAATCTCGAACGAGAAATCGGTTTCGAGGAATTCCTCGTAGTCACGGCGCTGCTTGTCCGACATGATGTCGTAGACCAAGCCGTGTATCTGCTTGTGATCGAGTGCGGGTACATTGATGCGGCGTACGTCGCCATCGACGCGGATCATCGGCGGCAGGCCGGCGGAAAGATGCAGATCGGAGGCTTTGTTCTTGACCGAAAAAGCAAGCAGCTCGGCAATATCCATGAGGTGTCCCTTGCGCCTCGGCATGGGCGGCGCGTGCGCCCAAGTATAGCTTGGCATTCCCGCAACCGAGACCCTGGACAAGCATGATCGACGAAGCAGGATTGCAAAGTGTGACGAGCCGCATCGAATCGGCCGCGCGTGCAGCCGGTCGCAGCAACGATGTCCGCCTGCTTGCGGTCAGCAAGATGCAGCCAGCGACCTCGATTCGCACGCTCAGCGGATTCGGCCAACCTGCGTTTGGGGAGAACTACGTGCAGGAGATGATCGCCAAGCAGACCGAACTTGCCGATCTCGCACTGGAGTGGCACATGATCGGCCCGCTGCAATCGAACAAGTGCCGCGAAGTCGCCGAGCATTTCGACTGGCTGCA
>JBDTOS010000085.1:0-9463 GCA_039933095.1 Dokdonella sp. | reverse complement strand
GATGCGCGTGATCTCGTCGAACATCGTGCGAATCCACTGCGCACGATCCGGCACGCTCACGCCCAGCAGATTCTCGATCGCTCGGACGTAGGCGTGCTCGTTGCACATCATCGACACGTAATCGAGCCGATCCATGTAACCAATCGATTGATTGAAGGGCTTTGATTCGACGAGTTTCTCGGTGCCGCGATGAAGCAGGCCGATGTGCGGATCGGCGCGCATCACGGTCTCGCCGTCCATCTCCAGCACCAGACGCAAAACACCATGCGCGGCCGGATGCTGCGGACCGAAGTTCATCGTGTAATTGCGGATCTCACCGATCGGTGCCGGCTCGGTCGTTTGCACCGGCGGCTGCATGGGTTCGTAGATTGCCTCGGGCATCGTCAGATTCCCGCCTTGCGTTCGGATTCGGCCGCCGCCTGCGCGTAGCGCGAATCATCCCGAATCGTACGCGGCACCAGCACACGCGGCTCTACCGAGGTAACCGGTTCGTAGACAACGCGCTTCTTCTCCTCGTCGTAACGCACTTCGACGTTGCCGATCAGCGGAAAATCCTTGCGAAATGCGTGACCTACGAAACCGTAGTCGGTGAGCAGACGGCGCAAATCCGGATGACCCTCGAAGATGATGCCGAACAAATCGAATGCCTCGCGCTCGAACCAGTCTGCGACCGGCCAGATCGATACCAGTGATGGCATCACCGGTACTTCGTCATCGACGCAGAATCCGCGCATGCGCAGGCGGCGATTGTGGGACAGCGACAGTAGATGCGCGACGGCGGCAAAGCGATGCGGAATATCGATTGCACGCGGCCGATCGGCCCAATTGAAACGTCCGGGTCCTGAGTTGCCTTCGACGCCGCGCGAAAAACCCTCGGCGGAAACATCTTCGGTATCCCACTCGGTCTGGCCATGGCCGAGGTAGTCGACGCCGCAGATGTCGATCAACAGCTCGAAATGGAGATCGTTGTCATCGCGAAGAGTTCGGGCGACATCGAGCCAATTCTCGGGCAACACCTCGATCGTGATCTCGTTACGCGTTTCAACGACCGAGACGACCTCGCGGCCCAGCCGGTTCTGAAGCGTTTGCGCAAACGGAATGACTTCACTCATGGCCGGATCAGCGCGCAATCGTGTTGGTGCGACGGATTTTCTTCTGCAATTGCAGAATGCCGTAGATCAGGGCCTCGGCGGTCGGCGGGCAACCCGGCACATAGATATCAACCGGTACGATGCGATCGCAGCCGCGCACGACGGCATACGAATAGTGGTAGTAACCGCCGCCATTGGCGCACGAACCCATCGAGATGACCCACTTGGGATTCGGCATCTGGTCGTAGACCTTGCGCAACGCCGGGGCCATCTTGTTGACCAGGGTACCGGCGACGATCATGACATCGGACTGGCGCGGACTCGGGCGGAAGATGACGCCGTTGCGATCGAGATCGAGGCGCGCCGCGCCGGCGTGCATCATTTCGACTGCGCAACAGGCCAGACCAAACGTCATCGGCCACATCGAGCCGGTGCGCGCCCAATTGACAAGCTCATCGAGACGAGCAGTCGCAAACCCGCGCTCGATCAAAGGATTTTCGGCACCGGGGCGCAACAGGTCGTCGACCGGCCCGGTCGGCAACGGGTTGTGCATCAGACTGCGTTCGATGGTTAGATCGCTCACTCCCATTCCAGCGCTCCCATGAATTTCGGCATCGCGCACAGCGCGATTCCTCGCGTTCCCCTCCCCCGCCGCTCGCGGGGGAGGGCAAAGGGTGGGGGAAGGGTGCGCAGCGCGCGGAATTTAATGTTGCTCATTCCCATTCCAGCGCACCCTTCTTCCATGCGTAGATGAAACCAATCAGCAGGAGCATGAGGAACATTGCCATCTCGACGAGACCTAGCACACCAAGGCTTGAGAACACTGTCGCCCAGGGAAACACGAACGCGATTTCCAGATCGAAGATGATGAACAGGATGGCGATCAGGTAATAGCGCACGTCGAACTGCATGCGCGTGTCCTCGAACGGCTCGAAGCCGCATTCGTAGGGTGCGGTTTTTTCCTTGTTCGGTGTCTTGTGGCCGAGCAGATTGCCGATCACCAGCAGCGCACAGCCGATCACGCCGCCTACGCCGAGAAACAGCAACACCGGAAAATACTCGCCTGGCACTTGCACCTCTGCGCTCGCTGGCGCGTCAGCAACCGCAACGATCAACTCGTTGCAGCAGGTATATCCATTGGTGCCCAGAGTGGGACTCGAACCCACACAGCTTTCGCCACTACCCCCTCAAGATAGCGTGTCTACCAATTCCACCATCTGGGCTTTGTAAAACGCAAAACGTAACGCGAGGGTTGCCACTTCAAACTGCTAGCCCTGTTTCTTGCGATCCTTTGCCGGTTTGCCGGATTTATCTTTCGCCGCAGGCTTGGATGCCGCCGCCGCAGGTGGCGCAACATCCGGTTGCGGCGCAGTCGCTGCCGGCACATCGGGTTTCGCGGCATCGCCTTGCGCGGCCGGCGAACTGGCTTGAGGTGGTGTCACAGCGGGCGGAGCTGCTGCAGGAGCGGAAGCAGCGTCGGGCTTCGGAACATCGCCGTTGGCCGGAACACCGCTGATCGGAGCAGCGCCGACCGGGGTACCGCTGGCCGGAACTTCTGTCGCGGGCGCTGCCGGCGCAGTCGCACCCGACATCACGCCGAGATCATCGCTCGCAGTGGCGACGCCACCACGACCATGGAAGATACCCATGCCGAGACTCAGCAGAAAAAACAGTGCGGCCAGCACGGCCGTGCTGCGCGAGAGGAAATTCGCCGATCCGCGTGCGCCGAACACGGTTGCCGAAGCACCGCCTCCGAAGCCTGATCCTGCTGCTGCGCCGGCACCGCGCTGCATGAGGATCAGCACGATCATCGAGAGCGCGATCAATACATAGAAAACATTGGCAATGATGGTCAACATGTCGATTACTTGATGGTTATCTTTGCGCAGCAGCGGCGGCACAAATCGCGAGGAAGTCCGCGGAATTCAGGGAAGCGCCACCGATCAGTCCACCATCAATGTCCGCCTGGGCGAACAAATTGGCTGCATTAGCGGCTTTGACGCTACCGCCATATAGGACACGCAGCGGTTCGCCAATTGTAGCATCCAGCCGCGCCAGTTTGTCACGGATGAAGGCGTGTACGGCCTGTGCCTGCTGCGGATCGGCGGTGCGTCCGGTCCCGATCGCCCACACCGGTTCATACGCAACAATTGCGTTGGAAAACGCCGCTATGCCGGCACGGTCGATGACGGCGTCGAGCTGACGTGCGATCACGCTTTCGGTTTGATCGGCGTCGCGCTGTGCAAGACTTTCGCCAACACATAACACCGGCGTCAGCCCGGCAGACTGCGCTGCCATGAATTTCTCCGCGACAAGCTCATCGGATTCGCCATGGTATTGGCGCCGCTCGGAGTGGCCGACCAGCACCTGAGTGCAACCGATGTCCTTGAGCATTGCTGCCGATACCTCGCCGGTGTAGGCACCACTGTCATGGGCACTGACATCCTGGGCACCGAACGCGATCGAATCGGCAGCGTGCCGCACGGTCAGCTCGGCGATATAGGGAAACGGCGGAAACACCGAGATATCGACATTGGCAACATCACCGGCCACAACGGCGCGCACCAGCTCGGCCGCCTGCGCGTGCGAGCCATGCATTTTCCAGTTTCCAGCGACGAGGAAGCGACGCATGTGATTTTCGCGACCATTCAGAAGGGCGGGCAGGATAACGGTGCACGTGCGCTGCCGCAACGACGATAATGCGCCCTGTCCTTCCGATCGGGCCGCCGCCATCATGTCCAGTACAAATCCTGATTCCGGTTATGCCCTGATCACAGGGGCATCCGCCGGCATCGGTGCTGCGTTTGCGCGCGAATTTGCCGTACGTGGCATCCCGCTGTTTCTGACCGCGAGGCGTGAAGACCGCCTGCAAATCCTTGCGGACGAGATGCGCACACAGCATGGCGTGGCGGTCGAGTATTTTGCCTGCGATCTGGCCGATCCGACCGCTCCGCAGCAATTGTTCGAGGAAGCCCAACGTCGCGGTCTTGCGGTCGAATGGCTGGTCAACAACGCCGGCTATGGCGTGATCGGCTATTTCCTCGCCCAACCGTGGCAGGTGCAGGCCGATTTCATCCAGGTGCTGATGACCGCACCGACCGAGTTGTGTCATCGCTTCCTGCCGGCCATGCGCGAGCGCGGTCGTGGCCGCATCATCAATGTCGCCTCGCTGGCAGGTCATATTCCCGGGTCGGCGGGGCAGTCCCTGTACGCTGCCGCAAAGTCCTATCTGATCAAGATGTCGCAGTCGCTGGCGCTGGAATACCAGCGCGACGGCGTCAATGTTTGCGCTCTCTGCCCCGGATTCACGTGGTCGGAATTCCACGATGTCACCGGCTCGCGCGATGCGATGTCCAAACTGCCGGGCTGGATGTGGATGGACGCCGAGACCGTAGTGCGTCAAGGAATCGATGCCGTCGTACGCGGCGATGTCGTCTATGTCAACGGTCGCGTCAATCGGATCATAAAGACCATGGTCAAATGGTTGCCGGATCGCGCTGCGCTGGCGATGATGGCGCGCCAATCGAAAAATTTCCGACGCGCGAAATAACTGTCGCGCGAGATATTCGCTAAAGCAACTTGATCTCGCGCAGGCGCTGCAACAGATATTCGTTGGCCGTGATCGGCTCCGGGTAGCGGCTCGGGTTGTCGGCGCTGGCGCACGACGGCAACACGGCAAGCGACACATCTGGATTCGGATGCAGAAAAAACGGCACCGAATAACGCGCCATGTCGGCCGTTGCGCCAGGCGGGTTGACCACGCGATGGGTGGCCGACGGATACACGTGGTTGGTAAGACGCTGCAGCATGTCGCCGACGTTGACGACGATGGCATCAGCTGAGGTCGTAACCGGCAGCCAGTCACCGCTGCGCGAACGCACCTGCAAGCCCTCGGCACTCGCGCCGACCAGCAAGGTGATCAGGTTGATGTCCTCGTGTGCACCCGCCCGGATATTCGGCAAATCACCATCAGGAATGGGCGGATAGTGGATCGGCCGCAGGATCGAATTGCCCGAATCGGTGCGCCCGGCGAAATAGTCTTCGGGCAGGTCAAGATGCAGCGCGAGCGCGCACAACACGCGGCTGCCAAGATCATCCAGCGCCGCGTACAGCGCGCAGGCGGCTTCGCGAAATCCCGGTATTTCCTCGGGCCAGACATTCGCCGCCATGATGTCGGCGAACTTCGAATCGCGCTGAATCTCGCGACCGATATGCCAGAACTCCTTGAGATCGGCGTAGCTCGAATCCTTGGCAGTCTCCAGCCCGAACGGCGTGTAGGCGCGCGCACCGCCGGTGCCGGGCTGGTGGTACTTCATCTTGGTCGCAACCGGCAACGCGAAAAATTGCACAAAGGCTGCGTAGGCCGCTGCGATCAGGCCGCGCGGAATGCCATGACCGGCAATGCAGCAGAATCCATATTCATGGCAAGCGCCACCGAGTTCGCCGACAAAGGCACTGCGATCGCTGTCGTAGCGACGGATATCGAGCGTCGGAATGGCGGCGATCAAAGACCCAACCTGCGTTTACGCCGACTGCAAGCGAGCTGCTGCGGCGCGCACGGCGTCGGCCAGTTGATCGACCAGACGACTAACCAGATCCGCGTCTTCATCCTCGACCGTGACCCGCACCAGCGGTTCGGTGCCTGATGGTCGCAGCACCACCCGCCCGCGTCCGGCGAGTTCGCCGCGCACGCGTTCGAGGATATGTTGCACTTCAGCGTCCGCGACCAAGGCGGAACCGCCTTCGGCGCGGATATTGACCGTTGTCTGCGGCACCATGCGCACATCTGCAATCGCCGCATCCAGGGTGACGTCGCTGCGTGCCAATGCGTCGAGCACCTGCAAGGCCGCAACGATCGCATCGCCACTGGTTACGCGATCGAGACACAGGAGATGACCCGAAGCCTCACCGCCCAGCATGCCGCCATGATCCTTGAGCGCAGCCAGTACATGTCGATCGCCGACATTCGCGCGGATAAACGCGATGTCGAGCTTGGCAAGCGCATGCTCGAGTCCAACATTACTCATCAAGGTGCCGATGACCGGACCGCGCAGGCGGCCGCTCGTCTGCCAGTCGCGCGCAAGTAGGTACACCAGCTGATCGCCGTTCACGATAGCGCCGTTGCGATCGACCATCAGGACACGATCGCCGTCGCCATCGAACGCGATTCCGATGTCGGCTTTGGCATCGATGACGGCCCGGCTCAACGCAGCCATGCTGGTCGCACCGCAATCGCGGTTGATATTGAGTCCATCCGGCAAATTGCCGATCGTGGTTACCTGCGCGCCGAGTTCGGCGAACAATTTTGGCGCGATCTGATAGGTGGCCCCGTGCGCGCAATCGAGTACGACGTGCACGCCGTGCAGATGGAACGCGCGCGACACCGTCGATTTGCAGAATTCCAGATAGCGCGCGGCAGCGTCGTTGATACGCATGGCCTTGCCGATCGATTCCGAGGCAGCCGTCGTGAACGGCGCGTCGATCTCGGCCTCAATGGCAAGTTCGACCGCGTCGTCGAGCTTTTCACCAGACGCCGAGAAGAATTTCACCCCGTTGTCATGATGCGGATTGTGCGAGGCGCTGATGACGATGCCGGCATCGGCACGCATTGAGCGGATCAGATACGCCACGCCCGGTGTCGGCATCGGCCCGAGCAAACGCACTTCGGCACCCGCCGCGAGCAGACCCGCTTCCAGCGCCGATTCGAACATGTAGCCGGACACACGGGTGTCCTTGCCGATCAGCACGATGGGCTTGTCTCCCGCACTCGCCAGCACCTGTCCGGCCGCGCGACCCAGCTTGAGCATGAAATCGGCCGTGATCGGCCACACGCCGACCCGGCCGCGGATGCCATCGGTGCCGAAGTAGCGACGTGCGCTCACGGGATTGGAGACACGGGATCAGGGGTTCGGGATTGGGGATTCGGGACGACACTCCGATCAACGGCTAATCGGCTCGTCGCGTGGGCTGTTCCCGAATCCCCGATCTCGAATCCCGGCTTCACTCAATCGCCCATCTGTTTCTGGCGATGTTCCCAGCGTTCCTGCGCGTCGAGACTCAAGGTCGCGATGGGTCGCGCTTCGAGTCGCTCCAGGCCGATTTCTTCCTCGGTCTCTTCGCAGTAGCCGTAATGGCCTTCCTCGATACGCTTGAGCGCCTTGTCGATCTTGGAGATCAACTTGCGATAGCGATCGCGGGTGCGCAGTTCGAGTGAATTTTCGGTTTCACGTGTGGCGCGCTCAGCCTCGTCGCCGACATCGCGCACTTCGTCACGCAGGTTCTCGATCGTCTGCTTGGACTCCTCCACCAGTTCCTCGCGCCATGTCTGCAACTTGGTGCGGAAATACTGGAGCTGGCGCGGACTCATGAAGTCTTCGTTCGCCGACGGTTTGTAGCCAGGCGGCAACGGAACGCTTACGGTCGCAGGTAGCGCATAGCGACCATCCTGCATGGTGATTGCGATATCGGCGTTTGCGCGCACGGCGCGCACTTTCGCGCCTTTGGCAGACGCCTTCAAAATATTATTGCTGGTACTCACGGAACTCCTGATAAGTTCTTTCACAGGCAGGGCCTTGGTCGAGAAAACGACCTTCGCGGCCTTGTCTGCAGATGTTTTTTTCGTCGCGACCTGGGTCTTCGGTACTTCGGTCGGTGTCGGCGCTGTCGGCTTGTTCTTGCCGGCCGACATTTTCTTGTCAGCCTGCTTCGCAATCTTCGCTACAGGTTTGGCCGCAGATGCCTTCTTCGCAACTGGTTTTTTCGCGACTGTTTTTTTCGCAGCAGGCTTCTTCGCAGCATGCTTGATCGGGACGACTTTCTTCGCGGTCGGTTTTGCCGTCTTGACCGTCGGAGCCTTGGCCGTTGCTTTTTTCGCTGTTGCCGGGGAAACACGCTTCGCCGACTTGCTTGCCGGCTTTGCTGCGCGTGCCGGCTTCATCGGCGGTTTTTTCGCAACGGGTTTCTTTGCGACGGGCTTTTTCGCAGCCGGCTTTTTCACAGCTGCCGGTTTCGATTTGCCTGCGCTTGCTTTGCCTGCGCTCGACTTGGCTGCAATCGGCTTCGCCTTGGCGGCCGGTTTGGCGCTGGATTTTGCTTTCGTTTTCTTGCTATTGGTTTTCGCCATTTTCCTGTTGGTCCGTTTACCTTGTGACTCGGCGGCGGCGTGTTATAGCCTAAGCAGGTGTCACCAGCAACCGCAAATGCAAGATTGGTTCCGTCGCGTCCCCGCGATTCGGGCCGCTGATCGTGACTCACATCTTTATCCAGCTGTTGCGACTGTACCAGCGCTGGCTCAGTCCATTGCTCGGATCGCGCTGCCGCTTTCACCCAAGTTGCTCAAGCTATGCGCGGGTCAGTATCGCGCGCTTCGGTGCGTTGCGTGGCGGATGGCTCGCCATGCTGCGCATACTACGCTGCCAACCGCTGTGCACCGGCGGCAACGACCCGGTGCCGGAACAATTCCACTGGCTGCGCACGCGCAGCATTGCCCTGACGAGCCCACCTGCCGATGAATGACACACTGATCACCAACGCCGAACTCGTCAACGAAGGTCGGCGTATGCACGCCGATCTGCGCATCCGCGGTGGTCGCATCGCACAGATCGCATCGAGCATCGCCGCGCGCGAAGGCGAACATGTATTCGATGCCAACGGTCGCTGGCTGCTACCGGGCATGGTCGACGACCAGGTGCATTTTCGCGAACCGGGATTGACCTACAAGGGCGATATCGAAAGCGAATCGCGCGCCGCGCTGGCCGGCGGCATTACCACGTTCATGGAAATGCCGAACACTAAACCACCGGCCACCAATAGCGCGGCGCTCGAGGCCAAGTACGCGCGTGGCGCGGAGGTCTCGCGCACCAACTATGCGTTCTATTTCGGTGCGACCAACGACAACATCGACGATATCCGCAAACTCGATCCGCTTGCCGCTCCCGGTATCAAGGTTTTCATGGGCGCATCGACTGGCAGCATGCTGGTCGACAACCCGGAAACCCTCGACGCGATCTTCCGCGACGCGCCGACGCCGATCATCACCCACTGCGAAGACACGCCGATGATCGACGCGAATTTCGCGGCGGCCAAGCAACGCTATCCCGACGGCATTCCGGTCGGCGAACATCCTCATATCCGTTCGCGCGAAGCCTGCATCAAGTCGACGCGTCTCGCGATCGAACTGGCACGCCGCCACAACAGCCGTCTGCACGTCCTGCATATCTCGACTGGCGATGAACCGGAGATGTTCGAACCGGGGCCCGTCGCCGGCAAGCGCATCACCGCCGAAACCTGCGTGCATTTCCTGCATTTCGATGAACGCGATTACGCGGGAAAAGGGAACTTCATCAAATGCAATCCGGCAATCAAGGGTTCCA
>JBDTOS010000084.1:0-9481 GCA_039933095.1 Dokdonella sp. | reverse complement strand
TGTTCGCTGGCGAGATTTTCCAACGTCGATTGATACACCAGCGATTCGACGTAGCGGGTCAGCACGTGATCGAGCACGGTCTCGGGATCGGGTTCGTAGAGATAGTCCCAGGCGTGCGCGCGGACCATGTCGCTTGAACCCGGCAACGGCAGCAGGGGATCAATCGTCGCCTTCTGCGTCATCGTGTTGACGAAATCGTTGTAGGCAAGCGACAGGCGATCAATACGGCCGTCGGTGTAGGCGTCCAGCATTACCTTGATCACACCGATCAGGCGCGACAGCTCGGGTTTTTCGCCAAGGTGCGTCACGCTGCCGACCATGTTGACCTTCAGACGCCGGAAGAACGATGTCGCCTTCTGGCCGACGCAGATCAGGTCGACTTCGACACCCTTGTCCTGCCATTCACGAATCTCGGCGAGCACGCGCCGGAACAGATTGGAATTAAGCCCGCCGCACAATCCGCGATCGGTTGAAACGATGATGTAGCCGACGCGCTTGGTCGTGCTGCGCTCGATCATGAAAGGATGCTTGTACTCGGCCGTGGCATGGGCAAGATGGCCGATCACCTGCCGCATCAGACGCGCATACGGACGCGAGGACTTCATTAAGTCCTGAGCCTTGCGGATCTTCGAGGCCGAGACCATTTCGAGCGCGCGCGTCACCTTGCGGGTGTTCTGCACGCTCTTGATCTTGGTTTTGATTTCCCTGCCGCCTGCCATTTCTTTACTCGCTACGCTCGTTGGGTAAGTCGGTCACTATGCGACCTGGTAAGTCGGCTGCTGCGCAGCCTGTAAGTTCGCTCGCTTTGCTCGCTGGTAAGTCGCGCCTTTGGCGCTGTTAGTGACAAGCGGCATTGCAGCCAGTGGGTGCGGCTTGCTTTGCTTTTTGCCCTTACCCTTCACTATTTACCCTTTACTCGTTACGCGTCTGCTTCACTCTTCACCCTTCACGCATCTGCTTCACCAATTCCCGGTCTTCTTGAACTCTTCGACGCCTTTCTTGAACTGACCTTCGATGTCGTTGTTCCAGTCGCCGGTCTTGACGATGTTCGTCATCAGATCGCCATAGTTGCTGTGGAAGTGCGCATGCAGGGCTGCTTCGAATGGAAGGATTTTCGGGATCGGCAGATCGTCGAGATAACCTTTCTCAGCGGTGTAGACCGATAGCGCAAGTTCGGCGATCGACAGCGGTGCGTATTGCTTCTGCTTCATCAGCTCGGTGACACGCTGTCCGCGTTCAAGCTGCGCGCGCGTGGCCGCATCAAGGTCGGAAGCGAACTGCGCAAACGCGGCAAGTTCACGGAACTGTGCCAGCGCGAGTTTCACACCGCCCGAGAGCTTCTTGATGATCTTGGTCTGCGCTGCGCCACCGACACGGGATACCGAAACGCCGGCATTGACGGCAGGGCGGATACCGGCATTGAACAGATCGGTTTCAAGGAAGATCTGCCCGTCGGTGATCGAGATCACGTTGGTCGGTACGAACGCCGACACATCGCCGGCTTGGGTTTCGATAATCGGCAACGCGGTCAGCGAGCCGGTCTTGCCCTTGACCTTGCCGTCAGTGGCTTTCTCGA
This sequence comes from Dokdonella sp., assembly GCA_039933095.1. Taxonomy (GTDB): domain Bacteria; phylum Pseudomonadota; class Gammaproteobacteria; order Xanthomonadales; family Rhodanobacteraceae; genus Dokdonella. The sequence goes on along the minus strand of JBDTOS010000084.1, from coordinate 7,905 downwards.
CATAAGCCTCGTTGACGCGCGCGGCGCGTTCGAGCAGACGCGAATGCAGATAGAACACGTCGCCAGGATATGCCTCGCGACCCGGCGGACGACGCAGTAACAGGGAAATCTGGCGGTATGCCCAAGCCTGCTTGGTCAAATCGTCGTAGATGATCAGCGCGTCTTCGCCGATGTCGCGGAAAAACTCGCCCATCGAGCAACCCGAGTACGGCGCGATGTACTGCATCGCCGCCGATTCCGACGCTGACGCAGCGACGATGATCGTGTGTGCGAGCGCGTCGTTTTCCTCGAGCTTGCGCACGACGTTGGCGATCGAGCTTTGCTTCTGCCCGATCGCGACGTAAATGCATTTGATGCCGGAGTCTTTCTGATTGATGATCGCATCGATCGCGAGCGCGGTCTTGCCGGTCTGACGGTCGCCAATGATCAACTCGCGCTGGCCGCGGCCGATCGGAATCATCGAGTCGACCGACTTGTAGCCGGTCTGCACCGGCTGCGAAACCGACTTGCGCCAGATCACGCCGGGCGCGACTTTCTCGATCGGCGAAGTCTGCGTCGCGTTGATCGGTCCCTTGCCGTCGATCGGTTCGCCGAGCGCGTTGACGACGCGACCGAGCAGCTCGCGGCCAACCGGTACTTCAAGGATGCGGCCGGTAGTCTTGGCGGTATCGCCTTCGCGCAGGTGCTCGTACTCGCCGAGCACAACCGCACCAACCGAGTCGCGTTCGAGGTTCAGCGCAAGCGCAAACGTGTTGCCCGGCAGCTCGATCATTTCGCCGGCCATCGCATCGTTGAGCCCGTGCACGCGCACGATGCCGTCGGATACGCTGGTCAGCGTGCCTTCGTTGCGCGCGTCGGCGCTGAGCTTGAACTTCTCGATGCGACTCTTGATGAGTTCGCTGATTTCGGACGGATTGATCTGCGTAGCCATGGTCGTTTCCCGTTGGGCAGTCTTGCGACTGCCGTCGTTTTCGTGCGAGCGGCAGGGTTACGCCCCGCCAGTCAATTTAAAAAGTTGTCGTTACGTATGTGTCAGTGGGTCAGCGCATGCTCAAGCCGCGCAAGCCGACCGCGCACCGAACCGTCGATGACGACATCGCCGGCATCGATGATCGCGCCGCCAATAATTTCCGGATCGACCGACTGGCTCAATTCAATATCGCGATTGAATCGGCGTTTCAGCGCGGCCTCGATCTTCTCGATCTCGCCGGTATCGATCGGAGCCGCTGTGCGCACATTGACCTTCAGCACACGCTCGGCATCCAGCTTCAATTCCTCGAACAACGCGCCAACTTCGGGAAGCACCACCAAGCGCCCGTTGTCGGCGAGTATCTGGATGAAATGGCTGAACGACGAATCGGCGGCTTCGCCATCCGGTACAAACAGCGAGGCGAGCTGCGCTTCGGTGAGCTTCGGATTGCCGAACAACGAGGCAACCTGAGGCTCGGCCGCAACTTGAGCGGCGAACGCGATCTTGCGTGCCCAATCGGCGAGCGTGCCGTTCGATTGGGCCAACTCGAACGCGGCGCGCGCGTAGGGGCGGGCGAGGGCAAGAGGACTCGACATATCAGATCTCGGTCACGAGTTGATCGATCAGCGCCTTGTGCGCGTTCGCATCGATCTCGCGTTTGAGAATCTTCTCGGCACCGGCAATCGCGAGCGAGCCGACCTTGTCGCGCAGTTGCTCACGCGCACGGTGCACCATGCTCTCGATCTCGGCTTCGGCGGCAACCTTCTGCCGCGCGCCTTCGCTGATCGCGTCGTGCTTGGACTTGTCGACGATCTGCACCGCCTGCTGGTGTGCCTTGTCGATGATCGCCGCTGCTTCGCCGCGCGCTTTCTTGATCTCCTCGGCGACGCGTACATCCGCGTCGGCGAGTTCCTTGTGCGCACGATCGGCCGCTGAAAGACCCTCGGCGATGCGCACGGCGCGCTCGTCGATCGCCTTCATCAGTGGCGGCCAGATGAACTTCATCGTGATCCAGATAAGGATCGCGAAAACGATCATCTGGGCGATCAAAGTGGCATTGATGTTCACGGACTAAATCCTCGTGGCGACACTATGGAATGTGTCAGTGGGCGGCTGCTGCGGCGATGACTTTTGCGGCAAACGGATCGACAAAGGTCAGATACATCGCGATACCCACGCCGATGATCGGAATCGCGTCGATCAGGCCGACCAGCAGGAACATCTTGCCCTGCAGCATCGGAACCAGCTCCGGCTGGCGCGATGCGCCTTCGAGGAACTTGCCGCCCATCAAACCCATGCCGATCGCGGCGCCAATGCCGCCGAGTCCGAGCATGAGGGCCGCAGCGACGGCGGTCATGCCTTCAACAGATGCCAGTGCAGAAATGTCCATCAGTGTCTCCTTGGTGCGTGTCGAGTTAATGAATCAGAGTAAAAAAACAGTGCGAAAAATCAATGGTGATCGGCTGCCATCGCCATGTAGACGACGGTCAAGGTCATGAAGATGTAGGCCTGCAACGAAATGATCAGGATATGGAAAATGGTCCAGCCGGTGGCAAGCAGCACCTGAACCAGGAATCCGACATTGTTGGCGACGCTGCCAAACGCGTAGTGAAGCGTGAATGTGGCAAGCAGGATGAAGATCATCTCGCCGGCATACATGTTGCCGAACAGTCGCAAACCGAGACTGATCGGTTTGGCGAGCTCCTCAACGGTCTTGAGCAGGAAATTGACCGGCATCATCCACTTGCCGAACGGATGGAACAGGAATTCGCTGGCGACGCCGCCGAAACCCTTGGCAGCAAAGCTGTAGCCGAACGCGATCAGGAAAACCGTCAGCGACATGCCGAGCGCGATATTCGGATCGGTCGACGGCACCGTGCGCAGGTGATCGACACCGATCAGACTCGCCGCGTGCGGCAATAGATCCACCGGCAGCATGTCCATGAAATTCATGAAGAACACCCAGAAGCCGACCAGCAGCGCCATCGGTGCGACGAAGCGTGCTCCGTGGTGATAGGCATCCTTTACCTGGCTGTCGACAAACTCGATGCACAATTCGATGAAGCTCTGCCAGCGCCCGGGTACGCCGCTGGTCGCCTTGCGTGCAGCGCTGCGGAACATGAGCAGGAAGATCGCAGCGAGTACCAGCGAAAAAATCATCGAGTCGAGATGCACGACCCAGAATCCGGTCGCCTCGGGATTGATTTGCCACGTGTGCAGATCCAACTTGAGGTTGGTCAAGTGGTGCACGATGTAGCTGCTGGTGTCGTGGCTGCCTTCGGACGCCATAAAGCAATCTATCCGCTCGTTGTTACGATTAGTCGGTTCTCGCAACCGCCAGAATCAGCCAGTGCATCGCCAAGCAGGCCATGCAGGTGAAGATCAGCGGCGCGAAGTGATTTCCAAACAACCGCGCTCCGATGAAAAAAAGGAGCGCCGTCAACAACAACTTTCCCAATTCGGCCTGATAAAACGTGGCCAGAATTTTCTTTGCCTTCTCGCTGTTTCGTTGCAGTCCAACCCGACCCGCGAAAAACAACGCGGGAACCACCGCCACTGCGCCGCCAAACAGCGCTGCAAACGCCGCATCTTTCCCCAACCACGCCCAAGCGACCATGGCAGCAACTGCGGCCGTCGCCGTCTGCGCGGCGCACAACATCCAGACTGCGGGGACAGTGCGCCAATCCACTCGGTAACCCTTGATCGACAGGCAGTGATTGCGAGGGGCAGCGGACGCGCAGGCGCATCCGGCGGTGCTGGCGAGCGAAATCGATCTCGCGAAGCAGGCAAAGCAGCGGAATTATATCAGCCGGAACTTTCGCACCGCAACAAAAGCGCTAGCGTGGCGACTACGGCAGAAGCTGGAACGGGCATAGATTGGTCCATATCTCCGCGAGATTCTGCTGGGTATAGATATGCCCACCATTGAACGTCGTGAAGTACAGGGTCGAGTTCGATGTCCAGCCGTTGACGAGAAACCGCGACTGATCGTCCACGGCATACGGATACAGCTGGCTGTCGCCCGTGCCGATATGAATATCAAGCGGAATCTTGCGGTTTGCCCCAGCGACCAGAGCGGTGCATTGCGCGCCACTGAGGCCCTGGCAGGCGAGTCCAGCAAGCACACCGGCATTGACGCTGTACGCGGCAAACGTGTTGATATTCACGTTGGCGCTGTACGCGCCAAGGATCAGGTCGTGCATGACGTGGCCGCCAGCCGAGTAACCCCAGCCGATGCGTCGACTCAGGTCGATGTTGTAGCGACTTTGCACGTTGGCGAGGATCGCCACGAACACGTCATAGTCGGTCGTTCCCGCTTTCGGCGGCACGCTCCAGCTGCCATTTGGGCCATCGCTGCCGATCGGAGCGACGACGATGAATCCGCCGCTGTCGGCCGTCGCGCTCCAATCGTTGCGAACTGTCTGGGCTGCGAAGTCCCCGGTATTCGGGCCGCCCGCGCCGTGCAGAGCGAACATCAGCGGCATCGGATGTGACGGCGAATAGTTGCTCGGCACGTGTGCGTAATAGGTTAGAAATCCGAGACCGCTGGCGAAAAAGGTGATAGTCAGGTTGCCCGGATAGTTTCCACCGCTACCGTTCGATGGTTGGTGCACGATCGCCGGAGTTCCAGCGAATCCATCGACGAAAACCGCATCGGGGTGCTGGCAGACCCACGCCGGCAGCTGGCCGGTGGTGGCCGCAAATCCGTGGATCGCCATCGCGCCAATCGCAGTCGCAGCAACAAGGCGCCACGCAGGGAAATGCGGGCGATTCGTGCGCTTGGGTGTTTTGAGCGGATCGATCATGGTTGCGATCGTACGCCGGCAAATGTGAAGCGTTCGCTTACACGTAAACGACCCGATGCATCCAATCGCCGCCAGATCAATGCATCGCGGCCGAATCAGCCGCCGCTGTCCTCGATCGCCTTGTCGGTCTTGGCCTTCTCCTCTTCAAGTTGCTGCTGCACGGCGCGCGCCCTGTCGAGCGCCTTGAGCTGGTCATCCAGCACGGTTTTCTGCGGCGTTGCGGCAGCGGGGGCCACAGGAGCAGGTGCGACAGGAGCAGCAGTCGGAACGGCAGCTGCCTGGTTGGCTGGCGGTGGGCTCGGCGAGCAGGCACCGACAGCAAGGATGGCGACGAGAATGACGAGTTGCTTCATGGTGGCTTCACTGGGCAGGTAAAGTTGGACGCTAGTGTGGTGTCTCTATAGAGGAAAAACAGCAAACAGTCGACGCGGAGGGAGTCGATTCGCTTCGGTGTAATCTTTACAGTCAGCGCGCTGGCGACTTTACTCTTTGCAGCTAGCGTCAGCGAGCGACTTCATCCGGACCATGGCTATGACCAAAACACGTTGGCAACTCGACGGACAAGTCGCGCTGGTCACCGGCGCAAGTCGCGGCATTGGGTTTGCCTGCGCACGTGAACTCGCGCTGCTCGGTGCCGACGTACTCATGGTTGCGCGCGACGAGGCGCATCTGGAGCAAGTGTGCGACGAACTTGGTGACGAATTTCCCGAGCGCGAGATTCTGTCGTTCGCCGCCGATGTCAGCATCCACGAGCAGCGTTTGGAAGTATTCGACTGGATCGCCGATATCGATGTCCCGCTGTCGCTGCTGATCAACAATGCCGGCACCAATATCCGCAAGGCGACGCTGGACTACGATGACGATGAGTTGCGCGATATTGTCGATACAAACCTGATCGCCGCATTCCAGATGTGCCGCCTTGCGCATCCGCATCTGGTTCAGCACGCAAATTCGGCAATCGTCAATATCGGGTCGGTATCCGGCTCGACTTCGGTGCGCACCGGATCGCCTTATGGCATGACCAAGGCCGCGCTGCACCAGCTCACGCGCAACCTCGCCTGCGAATGGGCCGAGGACGGCATCCGCGTCAATGCGGTCGCGCCCTGGTACATCCGGACGCAGCGCTCGGAACCTGTGTTGGCTGACCCCGACTATCTCGACGAAGTGCTCGATCGCACGCCAATGGGACGCATCGGCGAACCCGAGGAGGTTGCCGCCGCAGTCGCTTTTCTGTGCCTGCCCGCAGCGGGATTCATCACTGGCGACGTAATCGCCGTTGACGGCGGATTCCTCCACTACGGGTTTTGATCAAGTCGCAACGCTCGCTTGAGCGTCGCAAGCATTGATAGCCGAAAACGGCGAGTAGGCGGCGTGCGCGCCTGCTAGTCTTGCGTCATGCAAATCCAGACTCCAGCGTTCGCGATCGACCATGCCGTGTGCGAGCAGGCGCGCCTCGCTCGCGATGCGCGGTTCGATGGCTTGTTCTTCACCGCCGTGACTTCGACGGGCATTTACTGTCGACCAGTGTGTCCGGCGCCGACGCCGAAAGCTAAGAACGTCACCTATTTCACGAATGCCCCCGCTGCCGCCGCTGCCGGCTTTCGGCCATGCCTGCGGTGTCGACCGGAACTCGCGCCCGGTTCGCCCAGCCATCGCGCCGGCAGCGAACTCGTCGCAGCGGCGTTGCGCATGATCGAGGATGGCGCGCTCGACGTTTCCTCGGTCGCCGCGCTCGCCACGCGTGTCGGGGTCGGCGAGCGCCATCTTCGCAGGCTGTTCGTCGAACAGCTTGGTGCAGGGCCGCTCGATGTCGCCGCAACCCGGCGTGTGCTGTTCGCGAAACAATTGATCGGCGAGACCGCGCTGCCAATGACCGAAGTGGCCGCCGCGGCCGGATATCGCAGCCTGCGTCGCTTCAATGCCGCGATGCAATCGGTATACGGGGTGGCGCCGCGTGAACTACGCCGGCGCGAAATTCCAGCAACGGGCAGCGACGAACTGATCTTGCGTTTGCCGTATCGCGAGCCATACGACTTCAACGGATTGCTCGAATTTTTCGCACGCCGCGCGATCCCGGGAGTCGAGTCGATAGCCGATGGCTGCTATCGACGCGTGATCGCAATTCGCAATGCAATCGGTTGCTATTCCGTGCGCGCGCTGGCGAAGAAGTCCGCACTCGAACTGCGCGTTCGCCATCCGCATCCGGCTGCGTTGCTGGAAATCGTGACGCGGGTGCGCCGGCAATTCGACGTCGACGCCATGCCGCATGTCATCGCCGCACGGTTTCGTCGCAGCACGTTGTTGCGACCAATGTTGCGTCGACATGCCGGCGTGCGCGTACCCGGCTGCTGGGATGGGTTCGAGATCGCAGTGCGCGCGATTCTCGGTCAACAGGTCAGTGTCGCTGCTGCGCGTACGCTGGCTGCCCGCATTGTCAATGCATTCGGCGAGCGCATCGACCCACCGATCGCTGATGGTTTGCATGCGCTGTTTCCGACGCCGCAGGCCTTGCTCCATGCCGATCTGGAGTCGCTCGGCATCACGCGTGCGCGCGCTGCGACGATTCGCAGCGTCGCGGCGGCAGTGATCGCCGGAGACGTGCATTTTCGTCCCGAGCAGACGCTGCTCGATTTTGTCGGCGCGTGGGTACGGATTCCCGGCATCGGCGAGTGGACCGCGCACTACATTGCGCTGCGTGCGCTCGGCAAACCCGATGCGTTTCCGGCCGCCGATCTGATATTGCGGCGCATTGCCGGCAACGGTGAAATGTTGTCGACCCGGGAACTTGATCGCCTCAGCACCGAATGGAGTCCATGGCGTGCCTATGCGGTGATACTGCTGTGGCGTAGTGCGGCATGACCCAAGTCAAGCAATCGAATTCGAATGACGGAGAACGCCATGTATTACGATTTAATCGAAACCCCGATCGGCCCGTTGCTCGTTGTCGGCGATGCCGACGGTGCTCTCGTTCAACTTGATCTGCCGAAGGCATCGCGACCTACTCAAATCGACGATGGTTGGAAACGTGATCCGAAACGCTTGACCAAGGTGCGCCGTCAGATCGAAGCCTATTTCGCCGGCGACCTGACTGAATTCGTTTTGTCACTGCGCCCGCACGGCACGGATTTT
>JBDTOS010000083.1:0-9599 GCA_039933095.1 Dokdonella sp. | reverse complement strand
GACAGGCCCATCAGGATCGGGCCGAGCACGACACCTTCGGTCATCGTGCGGGTCAGGTTGAAGCCGATATTGGCCGCATCGAGGTTCGGGCATACGAGCACGTTGGCGCGCCCCTTGAGCATCGAATTCGGAAAAATGCGCTCGCGGATCTCTTCATTGAGCGCGGTATCGGCGTGCATTTCGCCTTCAATTTCGAGATTCGGCGCACGCTCGCGAACCATCGCGAGCACGTTTCGCATCTTCACCACCGACGCATCTTCGTGACTGCCGAAGTTCGAATGCGAAAGCAGCGCGATCTTCGGCGTCACTCCGAACAGCTTCAGACGTACCGCTGCCTGCAGCGTGGCGTCAGCCAGATGTTCGGCAGTCGGGTCAAGTCGCACATGGGTATCGAGAAAAAAGAAAATGCCTTTTTCATTGACTACTCCGCTCATCGCAGCCGGCGCCTGGATACCAGGATCAAGCGGAAGGATATCGAGGAGATAGCGCAGTTTCTTGTGATAGCGACCGACGATGCCGCACAACATCGCGTCGGCTTCGCCGCGACGAACCATCAAGGCCGCGATCACGGTAGCGCGCGAACGCACGACGGCTTTCGCGCTGTCCGGTGTCACGCCGCGCCGTTGCAACAGATCGTGGTACAGCGTCCAGTATTCGCGGAAGCGCGGATCGCTTTCGATGTTGCAGATTTCAAAATCGGTGCCGACTTTCATGCGCAGCGCCATGCGCTGAATACGCGCCTCGATCACACCGGGGCGGCCAACGAGAATCGGCCAGGCCAGGCCTTCGTCGACAATGTGCTGGACCGCGCGCAACACGACTTCTTCCTCGCCCTCGGCGTAGACAACGCGCTTGGGCGCGGTCTTGGCGCGGTCGAATACCGGCTTCATTATCAGACCGGTTCGGAACACAAAACTCTCGAGCTTTTCGCGATAGGCGTCGAGCGATTCGAGCGGACGCGTGGCAATGCCTGATTCCATCGCGGCCTTGGCCACGGCGGGCGCGACCTCGGTCAACAGGCGCGGATCGAATGGCTGCGGGATCAAATAGTCGGCACCGAACGACAATGACTGACCGCCGTAGGCGCGTGCCGACACATCCGACATCTCTCGCCGCGCGAGGCTGGCAATCGCGTGGACGCAGGCGATTTTCATTTCCTCGTTGATGCGCGTTGCGCCGACATCGAGCGCGCCGCGAAAAATGTACGGAAAACAGAGCGCATTGTTGACCTGGTTCGGATAGTCCGAGCGGCCGGTCGCGATGACAGCGTCGGGACGAATCTCGCGCGCGAGTTCGGGAAGAATTTCCGGGGTCGGATTGGCCAGCGCAAAAATCACCGGCCGCTCGGCCATGCGGCCGACCATGTCCTGGGTCAGGATTCCTGGCGCAGAAAGGCCGAGAAAAACATCGGCGTCTCCAATGATGTCCGCGAGCTTGCGCGCATTGGTATCGCGCGCGTAGCGGCACTTGTTCTCATCCATCTCGTCCTTGCGCCCGCGATATACGACGCCGAGCCGGTCGCAAACCCAAATGTTGTCCATCGTTGCGCCGAGCCGCACCAGCATGTCGAGACAGGCGATCCCGGCCGCGCCAGCGCCAGTCGAAACGATCTTGACCTTGCCAATGTCTTTTTCGACGACGGTGAGCGCATTGATGAACGCCGCACCGACGATGATCGCGGTGCCGTGCTGATCATCGTGGAACACCGGAATGCCCATGCGCTCGCGCAGCTTGCGCTCAACCTCGAAACATTCCGGCGCCTTGATGTCTTCGAGATTGATCGCGCCGAAACTGGGTTCCAGGCTGGCGATGATGTCGACGAGTTTGTCTGGATCGTTCTCGGCGATTTCGATATCGAACACATCGATGCCGGCGAATTTCTGGAACAACACGCCCTTGCCTTCCATGACAGGTTTCGCCGCGAGCGGACCGATATTGCCGAGGCCGAGCACCGCAGTGCCGTTGGTGATGACCGCGACCAGATTGCCGCGCGCGGTGAGCGCCGCCGCTTCGTGCGGATCGCGCACGATCTCCTCGCAGGCCGCAGCAACGCCGGGCGAATACGCGAGCGACAACTCGCGCTGGCTGACGACCGACTTGGTCGGCGTGACCTTGATTTTTCCGGCCGGGGCGCGCCGGTGATATTCAAGCGCGGCTTGTTTGAGTTCTTCGGTTTTCGGCATGGGTCAGGATCTGCAGCGGGTGATGAGCTGCGGTGGCGGTTGAGAGATGCGCGACGACTATAGCACCGCCGTTGCGGCGCATCGGATCACCAGGACAGCGTCAGAGCCCCATCATCAACTGCTCGACATCGACCTGATCGAGACGAATATTGTTGATGAACAGAGAGAAGCCGAGGCGGCCGGCAAGGCCGCTGGTGCTTTGCGCCCACGGCGGCAGGTAGCGCGGTGGTGTCAGCGTACCCTCGGTGAAGTACGGCTCCAATTCGATCGCGTCACGCAGGGTCATCTTGCCGGCAAAGATGTTGCGACAAAGGTCGAAGCGACGCTGACGCAATGCCCAGCGAAAAAACGTGTGCACAGCGAGCAGACCGTGCAGATAGACCGTGTCCTTGGTAAATGCGGAACCGCCGGTCAGCGGCGCACCACGAAACACGCGCTGAGCCGACGCGAAGCTGTCAGTGTCGCTCTGGCCCGCGTCGATGAAATAACGAAACACCTCGATGAAGTCGGCCCCGTTCAACGCCATGTCGATCGCGATGATGCGCAGGCTGATGCGTTTGAGGCGCGGCATGTCCATTGCACCCGACATCAACTCGGCGAACACTGCCAGACCTTCCTGGGTCGCGATCACGCGCGGTGACGCGAGTCCAAGTGATGCCAGCAGCGGTTGCGCGCGGCCGTTGAGCGCCGTGAGCGAATGCACGAACGCTTCGTGCTCCAGCAACTGGTGATGATCGAATTGCGAGAACCATGTGCCGCTGCGCAAGCGAATACGACGCGAGCCGGCAGCGGCCTTGGCGATCAATTGTGGATCGAGCTCGACCTTGACGATACCGCTGCCGAACAGCGCATCGATTTCCGGTTGCAGTTGGGCCTGAAGTTGCACTGCCGGAATACCCGGTTCCGCGATCGGACCGGCATCGTCGATCAGCTCGCTTGCAAGTTCGATGAAGTGTCGCGCCGCATCGACATTGGTCAGCTGCGTGCCCGGTACGCGATCGCCGGGGCGTCCGAACAACTGCCGAGACAATTCGCTGATCTGCGCTGTACCGGCGGCGTCAAGCAATTCCGTTGCGATGCGCCACGACTGTGCGGTGCGCAAAAGGTATTCGCCGACTGGATGCACCGCATCGACTGATCGCTCGATCCGGGCTAGCGCATCACGCGTATCGCGAAAGTCCGTAACCGGATACTCGATCGCCGGCAAATGAATCGAACCGCGCCGCCATTGATCGAGGAACTGGTTTTGCGTACTTGCCGGCCAACTCAGGCCACCGAGCAATTTGATGCTGCGCACAGCGGCGACCAATTGGCGGTCGAGTTCCGCGATTCCCTGCATCGTTGGGTTGCTGGCGGGCATGCGCGGAGCACCCTGAGTAGGAGCACGCGAAATATGGATACGGCCCATGGCGGCACGAACCCGGCGATCATGCCTGATTTCGGCTATGCGTGGCTAAGTCCGCGGCTCTTGAGGATGCTCTGAACAAGTCCGCACAGGCGTCACCGATCTGTCTGTTCGCAGATCAAGGCGCGTCGGCGAAGCCAGACTGGCCGTCTGTCGAGACGGCGCAACGCGGATATGCGGGCAGACAGATCGGCCCCAGACCTTTGACGTCCAATGACGGGGTGATGTCCAGAAGGCTCCCATATCGGCGCACGCGGCTTGTCCAGACGGCCAGTCTGAACCGCGCCACGCACACCCATCAGGAAACCTTCTGGACATCATGCCGCCTGCGTGGACTTGTTCAGAGCATCCTTAGCCAAGTCGACGCACACGTCGTTGCTGGCTGACACAGCCGACCGCGCCAAGTAGGAGGCCAAACGCGATCTCCATCCAGGACTGCAAGGTCGGCACGGCGACATAGCTGTAGGGCAATGGTGGCGGCGGAGGCGGGGGCGGCGGAGGCGGGGGGGGAAGCACTGAACCGCTGATCCGGAATGCAAAGTCGGCTGTCGTCAGTCCGCACGATTGTTGCGGCGACCAATTCGTGCAACCGGTGCCGAAGCCATTTCCGGGCTGTCGCCAAACGCCGGATGCGCTGCGCTGGGGATCCGAATCACCCCAGTAATAGGCTGCGCCAGCAGCGGCTACCACGGGCGCCATCGCAACCCAATAGCGTCCCGGCAGCAGCACACATGCCGGCGCCAGTGTGATTGCAAGTGTGCTGATACCGCTACTATCCGGCGTGTTGGCAGTAGGTACGTCCTGGTATTGACACAGCGGTTGCGCCGCCGGATGCAGGAAATCGTCGCGATAGATTGCCACGTCGCTGGTCGCCGGCCAGCTTCCACTGCTGAGAGAATCAAAGCCGAGAGTCTCGACACGATCGACAGACCACCCGGTTGCATCGGTGACCATGAAATCGTCGGCACCCTCGGCATCGTAGGCGTGCAAGGTCGGATCCCCGTGACGGCCGACGAAAGTGCCGAAAAAATTGAACGATCCCGTCTGGTCGTACAGCACGTTGGCGCCGGCCGGTACTCCATTGAACGCTGCCATGCGCGCGAGCGGAATGCTTGGCGACAACGACAGGCTGTTCTGTGCGAGCACCGGCCACGCGGTCATAGCCAGTGTCAGAAGCATGGCTCTTCGCGAAAATTTAGCCACTGAAATACGCAACACCATATTCCTGCCCTGAAACCCCGCGCGGACTTTACGTAGAGGACCCAGTCAACGCAAGCGGGCATGCATGCAAACTGAACGGCTAACGATCGCTTAACGCGTTCCGCAACGGATCAAGCAATTCGCCGTAGGAGTCCGCCCGCGCGGTATCACGGCGCAGCGGTTCGCGAACCTGGGCGGCGCTGGCCGTGCGCACACTGCGCTCGGTCTCGTAGAAGCGCAGGCATGCATCCTCGAAATCCAGGCCGCAGAATTCCAGCAATTCGCGCACCTGCGCCTCGGTATCGGCAACGAGAAGTTCGTAGTTCTGGATGCGTACCTGACCGGGATATCGCTCCTGCCAATGGCGTGTCGCCCGATCGAAATCGTGCCAATACTCGGCGACATCATCGATGGCGTAAGTAAACGCCTGACCGCCGCGATTGAACATCTGGCGAAAACACGAGAAGCAGGTTTCCAGCGGATCGCGCTGGCAGACCACGATGCGCGCCGCCGGCAACATCGCCGCGATCGCTCCGACGAACCGCCAGTTGTCCGGCAGCTTGTCGGTGAAACGCGTGTGTTGAGCGCGCCAGCGTCCGGTGCGCTCCAGGTAGGTGCGACCGAGACGTTCCCAATCCGCTGCGGTGGCCTTGCCGGTCCACGCGGGAAACGGTTCGCCGCGTCGATGCGACTCGTCGTGCAGGATGGCCGGCAAATCACCCAGCTCGCCGGCACCACAAATCTGCGAATGCGATGCGAGAATCTGCTCGGTCAAGCTCGATCCTGAACGCGGCATGCTGGCGACGAAAATCACCTCGCTCCCGAGGTCATTCGTTTGCGCTGATGTCGATGCCGATGTCGGGAATGCGGCAATGAATTCCGAGACGCGTGCGGAAAAAGCACTCGCGTTCCACGGATACCACTTACGGACGCGCGCGTTCGCCTCACTCAGCAGGACAAAAGATTCCGCATAGCGCTGCGCGTCTTCGAGACCGCGCGCCAGCGCAAAACGAATTGAAATCTGATCGTCTTCATCGAGCGCCGGATCCTGTGCGGCGCGTTGCATGATTTCGACTTCCGCCTGACCGAAACGGATGTTTTTCAACCCACTCAAGCCGAGCCACGCTTCGCCGCTGTGCGGGTGCGTAGCCAGGATGCCGCGATACTCGGCTTCGGCCTCGCCGAGTGCGCCGGTTACACGCAGAGCGTCTGCAAGCATGAAGCGTGCGCGCAGATTTCCCGGAGACAGCATGAGCGTCCGCCGCAGAACCGGGACGGCATCTTCGCTGTGCGCGCTATCGATCAGTACCTGGGCGAGATTGAACCATACCGGTGCTGCGTCGGGCGCCAATTCTCCTGCGCGTCGAAATGACTTCGCCGCACTTTCCTTGTCTCCGATCGCGCTCAGCGCATTGCCCAAGCTCAGGTGTATCGTCGCATCGTCGGGCGCTCCATCGCGTGCGCGGTGCAAACTGACGATCGCTTCGGCGTGCTGTCCCTGCATGCCGAGCGCGACACCGAGCAGGCGCAGCAATCCCGGATGCTCGGGTGCGATGTGCAGACTCGTGCGCAAATGCTTTTCGGCGAGCGCAGCCTGCTGCCGTGACAACGCCGCGACTGCCTCCTGCGCCTCCGCGCGAGCCGCTTCCGGCAGGATGGCAGCCGATGATGGATCTGCGGCGGGCTGGCTTGTCGGTGGTTGGCTTGCCGGCAGCTCGCTCATGAGCGCTCACCGTATTTTTCGTGCAACCGTTTGCCGAGCGCCTTGGTGAGCATCTTCGTTTCGCCTTTGCGGCGCAGACGCGCTTCGAGCGATTCGGCAGCCGCATCGATTTCGTCGCGCAACTTGAGGTAGTGCTCGAAGCGATCGGAATCGAGTGTTCCCGCTTCCAGCGCCGCGCGCACGGCGCAACCGGGTTCGCTGACATGTCCGCAATCGCCGAATCGGCAATGCTCGGACAGCGCCTCGATGTCATTGTATTGCTCGCTGTCGACCGACTCATCACCGGTCAGTTTGAGTTCGCGCATGCCCGGCGTATCGATCAGGCAGCCGCCCGACGGCAAGGCTATCAACGCGCGATGCGTTGTCGTATGGCGACCGCGGCTGTCGTGCGCGCGCACGGCAGCGGTCGACTGGCGCGACTCGCCGAGCAGGGTATTGGTCAGCGTCGACTTGCCGACGCCCGACGATCCGGCCAGCACAGCGGTATCGCCCGGCTGCAGCCATGCGAGCAATGGCGCCACACTTTCCGGCGATTTGGAATTGATCGCGATGACGTCGATCGTTGCCGCGATGCGTTCGCGCAGCGAGGCAATCGCGGTTTCGGCATCCGCGGCGATGTCGGTCTTGGTCAGAACAATCACAGGTCTTGCGCCACTGCTCGCGACCAGCACCAGATAGCGCTCGATACGCGCCGGATTGAAATCGCCGTCGAGTCCGGTCAGCACGAACACGGTGTCGATATTGGTTGCGATGATCTGGCGACGATGCGTCTCACCCGCCGCCGCGCGGCTGAACATGCTGCGCCGTGGCAGCACACGTTCGATTTGCGCCGGAGTACCGGGAACGACGAGCACGAAATCACCGACTGCGGGCCGTTCGACCGGATCGAACACGGCTTTCAGGAATCGCGGCGCGGGTTGGGCATTGAACGCTTCACGACCGTCGTGCAGGCGATAACCCACTCGGTGCTGCTCGATCACCCGCGCCGGGAACACATTGTCCGGCGCGGTGTCGGTCAGACCATTGTCGTGAAGAGTGCCGGGTCGCCAGCCGATATGGCTTAGCCGTTGTTCGCTTTCGGGATCGAGCCGCATCGTCGCAATTGTAGCGGCGATGCGACAGCGACGCTGGCTTTAACTCACGTATCGGGCAATAACCGTCTCGGTCGACAAGGAATCGCGATCAGCCATGACTATCGTTGACTCCGGCAACTTCGGTCAGCGCATTCTTCAGCACATTGACGGTTGCGCCGTCGCTGAGTCCGGACTGCCCCGCCGTAACGACCATGGCACCGGCTGCTATGCCACTCAACACCTGCACGCGACCGGCGCTCTCGTAGCCAAGCTCAACGTCGACGCGACGCGCCTTGCCATCCTCGATAACGAATACGGTGCTCTTGTTGCTTGCCTTCGTCGCATCACGCGCACCCAGAACGGCCGATTTCGGCAGCAAGGTGGCGTCGGCAAAATGTTCGTAGGCGATATCCAGGCGACTGAACAGGCCGGGGCGCAACATGCCCGATGAATTGTCGACGGCAATCGTTACCGCGACCGTGCCGCTCGCGCGATCGACCACCGGTGCAATGCGCTCGATCTTTCCGCTGAAGTTCTTGCCCGGCCATGCATCGGCCAGCATGTTCACCGGTTGTCCGACTTTCAACGCACTCGCATCGCGCTCAGGAACCGCAAGATGCGCCTGCAGATCGGTGAAATCAGCGATATCGAAAACCTTCGCATTGGCTTCGAGCCACTGTCCCGACTTGATCCAGCGACGGGTAACGATACCGGCGAACGGCGCGCGCAATTCGCTTTTGCGCACGTGCTGGCGGGCCAGATTGGTGTCGGCCTGACGACTCAGGAAGTCGGCGCGCGATTGATCGAACGCGGTCGCTGAAATCACGTGGCGATCGACCAATGATTCGTTGCGCGCAACTTCATTTTTCAGGCGTTGCAAGTCGGTTTCATTTTGCCGTAGCTCGAGGCGACCGCGATCGGCATCGACATGCGCCAGCACTTGACCGGCCGCTACACGATCACCCTCTTCCACATCAATCTTCAGAACGGTGCCGGGAACTTCGGCCACGACGGTCGCCGCGTGCGCGGCTTCCAGTGGCGCTGTGCCAGCATAGTGAATGACCAGATCTCCGCGTTCGACCGCTGCTACCTCAACCGGAATCGCCGCCGGCTCGTCGTCCTTATCCGCCTTGGCGGCGGCATTGCCCTGCCCGCAGCCGCTCAGTGCAGCAACAATGGCAAGGGCAAAAATGGAGGGAATCAGATAGTTAGAGCGCATGACCGTGTGATGGTTGGACTAGTGTTGTAGATAACTATAACACTAAAACTGTTTATGTCAATGGTGTGTGCAGCATTCGTGCCTGGGATCGTGGTTGGAACAAGACAAAATCCCCTGTTCGGCCCGCGCAGCTTTCAACTCACGGCATTCAAGTGCGATCGCCCTCAGATGCACATTCGCACCGGAAAGTTGCGTGGTCCGTTCACGCGGGCGTCGATTCGGCTAGCATTGCCGCGTTCAAACCAGCCAAAACCGCCTGATGACCGACTTTTCCCATCACGTCGTCCCGAGTTCACGCCTGACCCATGTTCGCTACGATATTCGCGGCCCGTTGAGCCATCGCGCGCGCGAACTGGAGGCAGCTGGTCGCCCGATCGTCCGCCTCAATATCGGCAATCCCGGCGTATTCGGATTCGCGGTTCCCGAGCATGTACGCGAGGCCGTTACGGCCGGTCTGCCGCGCAGCGAGGCCTATTGCCAGCAGCAAGGTTTGACCGAAGCGCGCGAGGCGGTCGCGGCACAGCAGCAGCAACGCGGCGTCACGTCGATAACCGCCGATCGCGTGTTTATCGGCAACGGCGTCAGCGAGTTGATCGATCTGTCGCTGCGCGCCTTGCTGGAAACTGGCGACGAAGTGCTGCTGCCGGCGCCCGACTATCCACTGTGGTCGGCCGCAACCCTGCTCAATGGCGGTCGCGCGGTGTACTACCCATGCCCGCCGGAACGCGGGCATCTGCCCGATGCCGACGAAATCGCCGCGCTGATCACGCCGCGCACGCGCGCAATCGTGCTGATC
>JBDTOS010000082.1:0-9618 GCA_039933095.1 Dokdonella sp. | reverse complement strand
TCTAACACTAAGTAGACCCCGGATTAGGTCATATGCACCAGATGTTCACCTTCTCCGCCGGACCTGTCAATCCGCAAATCCCATGCAAGATCAAGCTGTTCTCAGATTCGCCTACCTCGGCGCGATGACCAAGCAGGATTTGCATATTCATGATTTCGGGTAGCTATCTCTTATCACCCACAAAACGCGCTGCGAAAAGGTGCCGCCGCGCTCGTCAAGGTAGCGAAATCGATCATGCGTTCGCCTCAAACCGGTTCGCATCGACGTTCTTGCGCACGCGGGTCGGGTCCCAAATGCGACCGTTCATGGCGATGTAGACGCCATCGGGCAACGCCTGCACGGCGCCGACTGCGCAGCCGATGTTGAACACCGCGTCGGTGCCGCGAAACAGGGCCGGATTCAGCGCGCCAGTGAGCACGATGACCTTGCCGTCGATGCCGTTGAGCGCGCGCGCGGTTTCCACCATCGAGTCGGTGCCGTGGGTGACCAGCACATGGCGGTGCGGTTGCGCGACGATGCTGTCGCGAATTCTTGTGCGGTCATTGGCGTCCATGTGCAGGCTGTCCTTGCGCATCAGCGGAATCACTTCGAATTCGAAGGTGACGCCGAGTGTTTGCAGGATGTCGCCGATCTGCGGATCGCCGATCTGGAACGTGGACTTGTCGTCGAAGTAGATTTTGTCGATCGTGCCGCCTGTGGTGACGATGGTCAGATGTTGCATGGCGATTCCTGTAGCAGCGGTGCCGAACTGGCGGAGCGTTGCTGCCGATTGTAGCTGCGCTGCTTTTGATGCGGGCGAGTGGCGCGAGCGCATCGCGTTGACGTCAGGGATCTGGCTGATTGTTGCAGAGTCGAAAAGCGCCCCCATCCGCCTTCGGCACCTTCCCCCGCTGGGGGAAGGGGAGAAAAGCCGTTTCCTGTGGTCGTGCATTCTTCTGCGAAGTGGCAGAAGGAACGTTGGTCCAAAGTCAGCAACGTGCTCTTTTGCCTTCCCCCAGCGGGGGAAGGTGCCGAAGGCGGATGGGGGTACGCGCAATACCACGCGCAGAAAACTACGATTTCTGCGCGCGCGCCGAGCGAACCTGCCAGCCGAGCGACGCGATCAGCAGCGTACACAACAGGGCTTCAATCAGCGCCGGCAAGCGCGCTTCCGGCACGGCATAGGCGGCGACGATTCCGTGACAGAAATACACCAGGCTGACGATGCCGATCCAGAGCAGCGCGCGCTGGCGGCTGCGTGCGAGTGCGAACAGAGGAAGCAATAGTGGAATCAGCGTCAGGGCAACTGCGAGCAGGCCGTTGCCGTTTTCCGGCGGCGCGAGCCATAGATACCATGCGGGTTGCAGCAGCACGAGCGCGGCCCAAGCGATGAAACCCGCACGTTCGGCATTCGGTTCGGTAGTCACGGTTTTTTCTCAAGACGCGCTGCGATCTCGGCTACGCGTCGGCCGAGCGTGCGCGCGAGACTGCGTTCGTCGTCGCTGATTTCGCGATCACCGTTGGTCCCGGTCACATGACTCGCGCCGTACGGTGTGCCGCCACCAAGCGTCTTGCCGAGAGCGGCCTCGGTGAATGGCAATCCGACGATGAGCATGCCGTGATGCAGCAGTGGCAACATCATCGACAACAGCGTGCTTTCCTGACCGCCATGCATCGTGCTTGTCGAAGTAAACACGCCTGCCGGTTTGCCGACCAGTGTGCCGGACGCCCATTCGGCGCCGGTCGAATCGAGAAAGTGTTTCAACGGCGCAGCCATGTTGCCGAAGCGCGTCGGGCTGCCGAGGATCAGGCCGGAGCATTCGCGCAGATCGTCGTGTGTTACATACGGTGCTCCGTCGTCCGGCACCGGTGGCTGCGCATTCTCGGTTACCGGCGCAACCGGCGGTACGCTGCGCAAACGCGCCTGCATGCCGGCTACTTCCTCGACACCACGCGCGATCAGCCGCGCCAGTTGTGCAACCTTGCCGGTGCGGCTGTAGTAGAGAATCAGGATTTCGGACATCGTTCCTTTCTTCGGCCAAGCCGGTGCCTTGTGGTCGTTTCTGCATCGTCCAATTGGCCATTCACACACTCTGCGCTACGCTCCGCGCATGATTGGCCGCATCTACGAGTTTGCCACGTCTCGCTACGATCGCGAGAAGGTGCTCGCGTTTTTCAGATTCACCTGGACGCGCTTTCTCGACGATCGCTGCACGCAGGCGGCCGGCGCGTTGTCGTATACGACGATTTTCGCGCTGGTGCCGTTGACTGCGGCGATTCTTGGAATCCTCGCTGCATTCCCGGTATTCGGCGAGTGGCGCGATCAGCTGACCGGTTTCGTGTTCCAGAACTTCGTGCCGGCGGCCGGCGATGTCGTGCAGAACTATCTGTACCAGTTTGCCGACAACGCGAGCAAGGCGACCGCGGTTGGCATTCTGGTGCTCTTCTTCAGTGCGATCGCATTGATGATGAGTATCGAGGATGCGTTCAATCGCATCTTCCGGGTAACCGTGGATCGCCGTGCCGGATCGCGTCTGCTGATCTACTGGACCGCGTTGAGCTTGGGGCCGTTGCTCGTCGTTGCCGCGCTCGCGATTTCGTCGTACCTGTTCGCGCTGCCGTTCATCGATATCGCCGAGGCGCAGTTTTCGATCAAGGCACGGCTGCTGTCGGTACTGCCGTTCCTGATCGTCTGGACTGCGCAACTCGCCGCCTACACAGTGATTCCGAATCGCACGGTGGCGATCCGCCACGCCGCGATCGGTGCATTGATTGCGGCCATCCTGTTCGAGGGAACCAAGCGCGGGTTTGCCTTCTACGTCACCAGTTTCACGAGCTATCAGAAAGTCTACGGCGCGCTCGCGATGGTGCCGGTCTTCATCTTCTGGGTGTACCTGTCGTGGCTGATCGTGTTGTTCGGTGCGTCGATCACTGCGTCGTTGAGTGCGTTCGACTATCGCCCGAAATCCGCGCGTCTGCCGCCGGGACAGGAATTCATTGGTCTGTTGCGCGTACTCGGCGTGTTGGCCGACGCGCAGATGCAGGGTCAGGGCTTGACCAGCAGCGAGTTGCGCGAGCGCGAGAGTTTCCTCACCGACGATCTGCTGCAACGCTTTCTCGGCGATTTGCAGAACGCAGGCATGGTCGAGCGCACCGAGGTCGGCAAGTGGGTGCTGGTGCGCAATCTTTCCAGCATCACGTTGTTGGAGCTGTACGAGGAAGGCCGCTACAGCCTGCCGCTGGCAGGATCGCATGGCCTCGGCGGGCTCGACGAGACACCGGGCGAGGCGCTATTGCACCGCACTGCCGATATCGTGCGTGGCGATCTTGCGGTTCCGTTGAGCGAAATTTTTTCGCCACCGCTGGCATCCAATCCGGCGCCTGAGAATGCTTCGCAGGAAACCGTGTTGCCGCCCAATCCCTCGCCTGACGCGACGGATGTCGAGTTCTCCAGGCCGGATAATGGGGCATCTGGCACGTCGTCTTCAACATGAACATTTTCATCCTGAACATTCACATGGGACACTCATGAAATCCTGGCTACTTGCGCTGACACTGGTCGTGTCAGCGAATCCTGCAATCTCCTCCGAAACGGCAAAGATGCCGTCGTTGTCGGTGACGACGCTCGATGGAAAATCGTTTGATCTTTCCGCACAGCGTGGCAAATGGGTGATCGTCAATTTTTGGGCGACCTGGTGCGCGCCGTGCATCAAGGAAATGCCGGACTTGTCCGCATACGTTGCTGCGCACGCGAACGTGACAGCTGTCGGATTGGCGTACGAGGATACCGACCGTGCCGAGATCGAGGCGTTTCTGAAAGCGCATCCGGTCGTCTATCCGGTCAGTCAGGTTGATAGCGATCATCCGCCGAAGGATTTCGAACTGCCGCGCGGGTTGCCGACGACGTATCTGATCGCGCCGGACGGTACAGTGGCAAAACTGTTTACTGGTCCGATTGACGCAAAAGATATTGATGCGGTGATTGCCGCGTTACCAAAGAAGAGTTGACTGCTCGCCGCGAATGCCGTGTCGAAAGTTCATTGTTCGCGGTCGTGTGCAAGGCGTGCTTTTTCGTGCTTCGACGCGTAGCGAAGCGTTGCAGCTGGGACTAACCGGAGTAGCGTGCAACTGCGAAGACGGCAGCGTTGAAGTGATCGCATGTGGCGAACCCGATGCGCTCGCGCAACTGGAGAACTGGTTGCAGCGCGGGCCGCCAGCGGCGCGAGTCGAAAGCGTAGTGAGGCAAGATCACGCCGAGCAGGAGTTCGTTGGATTCGAGACGGCTTGAGGGTTGTTCTCGTCGTAACGCCCTGGCTGCGCGCCATGAAGGATTGAACTCAGTGCAGGAACACAACCTGTGTCATTCTCGTCGCGTCGAATCGAGTCGGTATTAGTCGTGGCCAAATCCAAAACCGCCTACGTCTGCAGCGAGTGCGGCGGCGAACACAACAAGTGGCAAGGCCAATGCGCTGACTGCGGCGCGTGGAACACGCTGACTGCATTCATCGTGCAGCCGGCCACTGCAAGTGTCGGCGGCGGCGCGCGTGCGGGTTACGCAGGCGCGGGCGATGCGGCGAAAGTCACCCGACTTGCAAGCGTCGTCGGTGATGCCGATCAACGCAGCGCAACCGGAATTGCCGAGCTTGATCGGGTACTCGGCGGCGGGCTGGTCGGTGGATCGGTCGTGCTGATCGGCGGCGATCCCGGGATCGGAAAATCGACCTTGTTGTTGCAGATGCTCGGCGCGCTCAACCAGCGCATGCGCGGGCTCTACGTCACTGGCGAAGAAAGCCTCGCCCAGGTTGCCGCGCGCGGACAACGCCTCCGACTTACCCTCGACGGACTCGACGCGCTTGCCGAGACCTCGATCGAGCGCATCCTCGCTGCCGCCGCAACGAGCAAGCCGCAAGTGCTGATCATCGACTCGATCCAGACCATCTGGACCGAACTGCTGCCGGCTGCGCCGGGTTCGGTGAGTCAGGTTCGTGAATCGGCCGCGCGCCTCGTGCGTTTCGCCAAGGAATCCGGCACCAGCGTTTTTCTGGTCGGCCACGTGACCAAGGAAGGCGGCATCGCCGGCCCGCGCGTGCTCGAACACATGGTCGATGCAGTGCTCTATTTCGAGGGCGAATCGGGCAGCCGCTTCCGCGTGCTGCGCGCGTTCAAGAACCGCTTCGGTGCAGTCAACGAACTCGGCGTCTTCGCGATGACCGAGAAGGGTCTGCGCGAAGTGCCGAATCCGTCGGCGATCTTCCTGTCGAATCACGCGCAGCCGACGCCCGGAAGCGCGGTCATGGTCACGCGTGAAGGCACGCGTCCGCTGTTGGTCGAAGTGCAGGCGCTGGTCGATGCGTCGGCACTGCCGAATCCGCGCCGCGTCACGCTCGGTCTCGAACAGAATCGCCTCGCGATGCTGCTCGCCGTGCTGCATCGTCATGGCGGCGCAGCGGTCTACGATCAGGACGTGTTCGTCAACATCGTCGGCGGCATTCGCGTTCAGGAAACAGCGGCCGATCTCCCTGTGCTGCTGGCTGTGCTGTCGAGCTTCCGCGACAAGCCGCTGCCGGAAAAACTCGTCGCGTTCGGTGAAGTTGGTCTATCCGGCGAAATCCGCCCGGTGCCGAACGGCGACGAACGTTTGCGTGAAGCGGCGACGCATGGTTTTCAGATCGCGATTGTGCCGAAAGCGAATGCGCCGAAGAAATCGAAAATCGGTGATCTCGAAATCATCGGCGTCGATCGCCTCGGCGACGCGCTTGCGCTGGTCCGCTGAAAATCAGCTTTGATCCCGTTTGCGAAGAAGCCGCCTAATCGGCGGCTTCCCATCGCAAAAACTATCCGGTCGATCACTGTTATTGAGGTTGGAACGGTGCGGTCAGCACGACCGGGCGGCTGATCAGCACCCTGCAATTTCCTTGCGAACTGATACTGTCGCACTGGCTGGCGGCCCAGCCGACGAAGCGTGATCCGGTTGCCGGCTTCGCGATCATGTCGTATGTCGCGTTGAGTGGGCCGAGCCGGCACGGGAAAGAAGTGCAGATGCCGTAGGTCGCTCCGTTGGCCAGGCGTCTGACCTCGACGATCCCGCTTCCAGATCCGCTCTTGTTGATGGTCAGCGATGGACTGCCCGCCGTCGACATCGTGAATGTTGCCGTCACGTTCTTGGGCGTAGTCATCAATAGACGGCAGTTGCCTTGCGGGATGATGCTGCTGCACTGACTGGCCGTCCAGCCGGAGAAGTGCGAGCCATCGGATGCTTTAGCGACCAGGTCGAAGTTCACGTTGGGCGGGGTCGACAGCGAGCACGGGAAGGCAGTGCAGTTGGCGACGACGTTGCCGGTAGTGGCCCGCTTGATTGCGACCGAGCCGGCGCCAGCGCCCGACCAATTGATGGTCAGCCGTTTGCCAGCGACGTGGCTCGCGACGAGCGATACGCCGCTGAACTGCTCGGCGGCCAGCAGCATGATGTAGTAGGTGCCGGCGCTCGCCACCGTCAAGACGCAGGGCTCGTCGTTTCCGCTGCGGAACGGCGCGCACAGGAAGTTGGCCGTGGTCGGGACCGCGTCACGGCGGATGTACAGGTCGGCGTCGCCGCTGCCGCCTTGAGTGGCGATACGCAAATCGGCTGCGCCTTCCGGAACCACGATGCGAAAGTAGCGGGCTCCTCCGGTTGGTGCGGACAGGCCATTGACGGAGGTGCCGTTAGCCAGCAAGGGGCCGCCATATGGAGCGGTCGTGTAGCTGGCTCGCAACGTCACCCCCGAAAAGGAAGGTTCGGCCACCAGCATCACGTAGTAGGTGCCGGCGACAGGTGCGGAGAAAGTGCACGACTCGGTGTTGCCGTATTGGTAGGGACGGCACTCGTAGACGGACTTGGAGGGTTCGGTTCCGCGCAGCACGTACAGATCGGCATCGCCGCTGCCGCCACTGATCTGAAAGCTCAGGTTGGTCGCGCCGGGGGGGACGTTCAGCGAGAACATCCGCGGGATGCTTGAAGCCGCCAGCCCGCTTCGAACCGAACCGTTGCTTAGCGCAGACACGGGTATCTTGAACGTCGCGAACGCGGTGCGGGCCTGGTTCATGGCGACCGTGCAGGTGGTGGAACTGCCGCTGCACGCCCCGGTCCATCCTGCAAACGCGTACCCGTTTGTGGGCGTGGCGAGCAGGGTCACCGATGTTCCAGAGTTGAAACGCCGTGAACACGTGGTACCGCAACTGATGCCGGCTGGGTTGCTGCTCACAGAACCGTTCCCGTTGCCGAACAGGCTGACGGTGAAAGGGTACTGGGAGATCGTGGTGCCGGTTGCGGCACGCACTGCGGCGTAGGCATCAATGATGCCGGGGCCGCAGCCGCCGCTGCAGTAAGAAGGGAACGGACGCGCGGTATTTCGCAGAAGGGCTTCGACCTGAGTCGGCGTCAGGGCCGGATTGCGCCCGAGCATCAGGGCCACGGCGCCGGCGACGTATGGTGTCGCCATCGAAGTACCCGATTTGTAGCCATAGCTCGGCGAGGTCTGGACTGTCGTGCCGGCATTCACCGTCGACTGGATGCCGTTGCCGGTGCCGCTGTCGCCACCCGGCGAGGAAATGACGATGTTGGCACCGTAGTTGGAATAGCTGGCTCGCTGGCCGCTGCGGTTGGTCGCGGCCACCGAGACCACGCCGCTGCAATTGCCAGGCCTATGCAGCGAGGATGACTCGTTTTCATTGCCGGCGGCGACGACGACGATCGAATTGCGCGCGCGCGCGCTGTTGATGGCGTTCTGATACGTGGTGCCGCATGAGCCGCTACCCCCCAGGCTGAGGTTGAGCACGCGCGCCGGTGTGGGGTTGGTTGGCACTCCCACCACGGCGCCGCCGCTGGCCCAGATCAGGCCTTCAGCGATGTCGGCGACTGAGCCGCCGCAACGACCGAGCACGCGGACCGGCTGGACCCTCGCGGCGTAGGCGACACCTGCGACTCCGACGCCGTTGTCCGTGATCGCGGCGGCGATGCCGGTCACGTGCGTGCCGTGCCAAGACGAATTGCTCGAACCGGAGCCTTCGCTGCAGTCACCTGCGCTGGTCCAGTCTCCCCTGTCGGTAGGATCGGCGTCGCGCCCGTTACCGTCGCGCGCACTGGCTGCATCGCTGATGAAATCGTAGCCGGCGACGTACTTCGCGTTGAGGTCGGGATGGGTGGTCTTTCCGGTATCGATCACCGCGATCACGATGCCGTTGCCGGAAGCCACGTCCCACGCCGATTCGACATTGATTCCGCCGGTGGTCTCCCGCAGTCCCCATTGCGATGAATAGTAGGGATCGCTGGGGACGGCGTTCGCATAGGCGCGGGCGTTGGGCTCGATCGACACCACGTCCGGATCGGCCGCGAATTCAATCATGAAGGCACCTGCGTCGTCGCGCTGCAGTTTGGCTCCGTCGAGCCGCAGCAGGTGCCCTCCTGTCGCCAGCGGGCGCTCATACCTTGCGCCGCGATCGAGCCGCTGGTTGACGCGTGCGATGTTCATGTCGATCCGGCTGCGCGTCTTGCGCGCCTTCTCGCTTCCGGTCTCGTCAGGCGCGGCATCGTCCCGATAGTAGACGATGAAGCTGTCGAACTTCTCATTGGGGGCGCCGCTGTCAAACTGCACGCGGTCCGCATAGGTGGCGCGAAGCTCGGGCGTCAACTCGCCGGCCAGGCTCGCTCCACCGGGGAGACACGCGGCCATGGCGAGCCACATAAGGGTGTGGTGGGGACGACGAGAAATAGCGGGCACGAAATTCATGACTTCTCCGGTAGGTTGACGGCGGCACGATCGCGACAGATTCACGGTTGTTCACTGTCGTCAACAGCTAGAAGCGTAAATCGGCGGAGAAACGGCTCATCGGGAAGACAACTTCAGAGCAAAAGTGCGATATGAAGAAACGGCCCGACCCCGTCGTTGCCGGACTCAATCCGGGCGGTCTCTGGAACTGTTTGATTTCTAAATGGAAATCAATTCGAAGTAATTCCGCACAGGACTAAAATCGTGCTCGGTTGCCATTGCTGCCAGCTATCGCCCGAATGACATCCCACTACGCCAGCCATTCTTGCTCATGCTCCTTGGTGAGGAGATCGCTGCGGTCATTTCCCGCTACGTGACGCGCCGGAGGACCAACTCGAGCACGAATTTGCTGCCGAAGAACGCAAGCAGCAGCACGGCCATGCCGATCAGGGTGAGCTGCACGGCACGGCGGCCGCGCCAACCCCAGCGCCAGCGGCCGAACAAGAGGGTCCCGAATACCAGCCATGCGGCGATCGACAACACGGTCTTGTGGACGAGGTGCTGGGCAAAAAGGTTTTCGACAAACAGCGCGCCGCTGAGCAGGGTCAGGGTCAACAGCACGAAACCGAACGCAATCAGTCGAAACAATAGCGCTTCGGTCAAGGTCAGCGCGGGCAGGGCGCGCAGCAGGCCCGAATCGATCTTGTGCTTGCGCAACGCACGTTCCTGCAGGGCAAGAAAAATCGCGAGCAGGGCGGCGATGCTGAGTACGCTGTAGGCGATCAGCGCGAAGGTGACGTGCAGCTTGATTTGCCAGTCGAGGTTCGACGGTGAAGTTGGTGGCGCGACAAAGACATCGACCGCCAGCAGTGCAGCCGCGAGCGGAAACACGATG
>JBDTOS010000081.1:0-9626 GCA_039933095.1 Dokdonella sp. | reverse complement strand
CGGCACAATTGCCTTCATCATCATGTCGACCTGGCGTCGTGGTCGCGAGTTGGTCTTGCGTGAGGTCCAGCAGGGCGGTTTGGCCCTGGAACCGTTCATTGCCTCGATCTCGGCGCATCCACCGCTTCGGGTTCCGGGCACCGCCGTGTTCCTGACCGCAAATCGCAACAGCGTTCCGAACGCCTTGCTGCACAATCTCAAACACAACAAGGTGCTGCACGAACGCAATGTGCTGCTCACGGTCGAGACCGTTGATACGCCTATAGCTGAAGCTGACGAGCGCGTCGAGGTCCATGATCTCGGCAACGATTTTTTCCAGATGCTGTTGCGCTACGGGTTTGCTGAAGATCTTGATGTACCGGAGTTTCTGCTGAAAATCGATCAGTGCGGAGGACCGTTCGATCTGATGGACACGACTTTTTTCATCAGCCGCGAAAGCATCATCGCGGGCGAGCAGAAAGGCATGGCGAAATGGCGCGATCGCATCTTCGCGTTCCTGTCTCGTAACGCGACGCCGGCAACGGCGTACTTTCAAATCCCCGGAAATCGCCTGATCGAGCTGGGTACCCAGCTTGAGATCTAGCTGTCCGGAGCGTTTGAAAGTGCGCCCAGCGTGACCCATGCGCCGCTGAACGTGAGCCGCGCGTACGCAACGCCCGCGCAGTCATGGGCGTCGATAACCGGCATAATTGCCGCGCAGGTTTTCTTTTCCGGATAGCGTGTTCAATGACCGATCGTTTGAGCTCGGCCAGCGCCAGCGTTGACGACGAGTTGCTCGATGCGAGCATCCGTCCCAAGCGGCTCGACGAATATCTCGGCCAGCAGGCCGTGCGCGATCAGATGTCGATCTACATCGAAGCGGCGCGTCGGCGTGGCGAGGCGCTCGATCATGTTCTGATTTTTGGTCCACCCGGACTCGGCAAAACAACACTCTCCCATGTCATCGCCAACGAGCTTGGGGTCGGTTTGCGCAGCACATCGGGCCCGGTGCTCGAACGCGCCGGCGATCTCGCCGCGCTGTTGACCAATCTGCAACCGCGCGATGTGTTGTTCATCGACGAGATTCACCGGCTGTCGCCGATCGTCGAGGAAGTGTTGTATCCGGCGCTGGAAGACTTCCAGATCGACATCATGATCGGCGAAGGCCCGGCCGCGCGTTCGATCAAACTCGATCTGCCGCCGTTTACCCTGATTGGAGCGACGACGCGCGCCGGGCTGTTGACGGCGCCATTGCGCGACCGCTTCGGCATCGTCCAGCGTCTGGAGTTTTACAGTCCGCTCGAATTGACCGCAATCGTTCGCCGTTCGGCGCGCATCATGGGCATCATTTGTGATCCCGATGGTGCCGTCGAAATCGCGCGCCGCTCGCGCGGTACTCCGCGCATTGTCAATCGTCTGCTGCGGCGGGTGCGTGACTACGCCGAGATCAAGGCGACCGGCAGCATTACGCGCGATGTCGCGGTGTCCGCGCTGGAAATGTTGAAGGTCGATGCCGAAGGCTTTGATTCGCTCGATCGTCGCCTTCTGACGATGATCATCGAGAATTTCGACGGCGGTCCGGTCGGCGTCGAATCACTCGCTGCCGCGCTCAGTGAAGAACGCGGCACGATCGAGGACGTGCTGGAACCTTACCTGATCCAGCAAGGCTTCCTCGTGCGCACTGCACGTGGGCGCATGGTCAGCAACAAAGGGTGGCGGCATTTCGGTTTGACGCCACCACCGCGCGCTGCCAGTCCGCAGATCGGGGAATTGTTTGATGCTCGGGATTCGGGAGAGCCGGAATCGTGACGCGCAGGGTGAGTACTGCGCGCGAGCATTCATCGGGATGCGTGAAATGAAACCAATCGCCGCGACTTCAGAATTTCCCGCGTCCCAGGTGCCGAATCCCGAGTCCCGGCACTTTTCGTGGCCGCTCCGCGTCTACTGG
The DNA here is from genome assembly GCA_039933095.1 of Dokdonella sp. Taxonomy (GTDB): domain Bacteria; phylum Pseudomonadota; class Gammaproteobacteria; order Xanthomonadales; family Rhodanobacteraceae; genus Dokdonella. Next base: position 7,699 of record JBDTOS010000081.1, on the reverse strand, counting down.
GAAGATACCGATGCCGGCGGCGTGGTTTACCATGCGAGCTACCTGCGCTTTTTCGAACGCGCGCGCAGCGAGTGGTTGCGGGCAGCGGGGATCGGCCAGCAGCAGTTGCGCGACGAGGCCGGAATCGTGTTTGTCGTGCATCGGCTTGAAATCGATTTCCGGCAGCCGGCACGACTCGATGATGTATTGAACGCCACCGTGCTGCCGGAAAATCTTCGCAGCGCCAGTTTCATTGCAAGCCAGCAACTTTGGCGTGAACCAGATCGATCCCTGCTGGTCGAAGCTCGCGTACGCATTGCCTGTCTGGATGCGGCGACCTTTCGACCGCGCCCGGTTCCAAAAAATATTCTTGAGGAGATTGCAAAACCATGACCGGCGAACTCAACGTATTGGCTTTGGTATGGAATGCCAGCCTTCCGGTAAAACTCGTACTCGGCATTCTGGTCGCATTCTCGATCGCGTCATGGTTCATCATTTTCCGCAAGAAGACGATGATCGATCGTGCCAATGCCGGCGCCAGCGAGTTCGAGGAGCGTTTCTGGTCTGGCGCCGACCTTGCCGGCTTGTTCAAGGAAGTCACTGCGAGCGGCGAGCGCGTGGTTGGAACTGGCGCGATCTTCGAGTCGGGCTTTCGTGAGTTCGCCCGCTTGCGTCAGCGTCGCAGCGTAGATTCGCGCTCTCTGCTCGAAGGTGCTCAACGCGCAATGCGCGTTGCGTTCTCGCGCGAAATGGACAGGTTGGAACACAATCTCGAGTTTCTCGCCAACGTCGGATCGATCAGTCCGTATGTCGGACTGTTCGGCACGGTGTGGGGCATCATGATTGCCTTCCAGGGTCTTGCCACCGTCAAAGAGGCGACGATCGCGATGGTCGCGCCGGGTATCTCGGAAGCACTGATCGCGACCGCGATGGGCCTTTTCGCTGCGATCCCGGCGGTGTGGGCGTACAACCGTTTTGCGACCAAGATCGAGCGCATCAACGTGCGCTACGACACGTTCGTCGAGGAATTCTCCTCGATCCTCGCACGCCAGTCGCATCTTGATGATGTCGGCTGACCCCGCTCGCCGCGCGAGTACGTTGGAGCGAAGTCATGCAGACCGGTAGTGTGCGCAAGCGTCGCAAACTCAAGGCCGAGATCAATGTCGTGCCCTATATCGACGTGATGCTCGTGCTGCTGATCATTTTCATGGTCACCGCACCGCTGTTGAATCTCGGCGTCGATATCCAGTTACCGCAGTCGGCAGCCAAGGCGATTCAGAACGACAAGGAACCGATCGTAATCAGCGTCGACAAGGATGGCGCGTTGTTCCTCACCCTCGGCAACGCGACACGCGATCCGATCGACGCCGATACGTTGGTGACGAAGGTCGCTGCCTTCGTGCGCCAGAATCCGGAGACACCGGTACTGGTTGGAGGCGACGAGCGTGTCGACTACGGTCGTGTCTATCAGGCGATGGTGCTGCTCCAACAAGCCGGTGTGCCTAAAGTTGGTCTGATGAGCCAGCCAGCGGACGCCAAGGCAACAGCCAGATAAGGATGGAAAGTCGTGGCGACAAGTTGCGCGCGCTAGGTCTTGCGCTGCTCATCCATGCAACCGTCTTGCTTGCTCTGCTGGTCGGCCTGTGGTGGACGCATGAAACGCGTCCTGTCGTGATGCCGGGGCCGGTGATCGAAGCGACTCTGGTCGGCCCGACTGCTGCTCCGAAACGCACCAGCAGTGCGGCGAAGCCCGAACCGCCGAAACCGGAGCCTGCGAAACCGGAACCGGTCAAGCCTGAGCCACCTAAACCCGAGCCGCCCAAGCCTGAGGAAAAGCCGCCAGTCGCACAGCCCACTCCGCCAACCAAACAAGACACGATCGAACGCGAGAAAGTCGCGGCGCTTGCGCGCGAAGAGGCCGAGAAGGAAAAACGCGAACAGGCTGAAAAAGTGCGACAGGAACAGATCCTGCTCGAACAGGAACAGGAGCGAGAAAAACAACTGGAGGATATTCGCAAGCAGCGTGAGGCGGCGGAGCGAAAATTGAAGATCGAAAAGCAGAAAATGGCTCAGCTTGAGGATCGCGCCCGAGCCGACGAAAGACGCGCCGAGCAACAGAAAGCCGAGCGTGCGCAGCCACAGGCCGAGCAGGAAGCACCCGAAGCCCAGACCGGCGCGAACGGTCAGGACAATGATTTGAACGCACGCTATGCAGCCGCAATCCAGGTTGCCGTCACGCGCGCCTGGAACCGTCCAGACAGCGCAGCGTCAGGTCTGCTGTGCACACTGAACATCATTCAGATACCCGGCGGCGACGTAATTTCGGCGAACGTGACATCCCCGTGCAACGCCGACGGGCCTACCCGTTTGTCGATTGAACAGGCGGCTATGCGTGCGGCACCGCTTCCATACCAGGGCTATGAGAAGGTGTTCCAGCGCCAGATCAATTTCAAATTCCACTACGACGGATGAGGGTTACGCGATGCATTTTCGGATTTTGACTGGCTGGTTGTTTCTTGCTGCACTGGGGTTGTGGCAGGGAGCGCAGGCCCAAGGGCTGTCGATCGATATCACCAACGGCAACCCATCGGCATTGCCGGTCGCGGTGGTACCTTTTGCGTTTGAAGGCTCCGGGCTGCCGCCTGACACCGATGCCGGCGATGTGATCCGCAACGATCTGGCGCGCTCAGGCAAGTTCCGAACCCTGCCCAAGGGCGATGTTGTCGAATTTCCGGCCCACGAGGCCGATGTGAAGTACGCCACCTGGCGGCTGCTGAAACAGGATTATCTTGTCATCGGGCGTGTGCGTGACGGCAGCGACGGCAGCTTGCGGGCCGAATACGAGTTGTTCGACGTGGCTCGCCAACAGCGCATTCTGGATGGCGCGATCACCGGTCAGCGCACCGCGATGCGCGATGTCGCACATCAGATTGCCGATGCGATCTACGAAAAAATAATCGGCGTACGCGGTGCGTTCTGGACGCGCATCGCCTACATCACGGCGACTGGTCTGAGTCCGAAAATTCAGTATCAGTTGATGGTCGCCGATTCCGATGGTTTCAATCCGCAAGTCGTCGTGCGTGCGGCCGAATCGCTGTTGTCGGTCGCATGGTCCCCGGACGGACGGAAGCTCGCCTACGTGTCGTTCGAGAGCGGCAACTCGCAAATCTATATTCAGGACCTCGGCACCGGCATGCGTCAGCTGGTCTCATCGAACAAGGGCATCAACAGCGCGCCGGCATTTTCACCGGATGGCAGCAAGCTCGCGTTGACGCTCTCGTTTGCCGGCAACCCCGATATCTACGTGATCGATCTTGCCAGCAAGAGCCGCATCCAGATTACTCGCCACTTCGCGATCGATACCGAGGCGGTCTGGACGCCGGATGGCCAGAACCTGATCTTCACCTCGGACCGCTCGGGCAAACCGCAGCTGTATCAGGTTTCAGCAAGTGGTGGCGAACCGACCCGGATCACCTTCGACGGCCAATACAACGCGGGCGCGTCAGTGTCTTACGATGGTAAGCAGATTGCGATGGTGCAGGGCAATGGGAACGTCTACCGTATCGCGATTCTCGATCGCACAACCGGACAGTACACGCAGATATCTCCGGGCAATCAGGATGAATCGCCCAGTTTTGCTCCGAATGCCGGCATGGTCCTGTATGCCGCCACCGAAGGGACGCGCGGCGTCCTTTACTCGGTTTCGGCCGACGCACGGGTGCGTCAACGACTGGTTCTGGCCGACGGCGATGTGCGCGAGCCGGCCTGGGGACCGTATCGCCAGCGTTGATGTTGCCCGAACAAAGCCAACACCGACACAATAAACACATATAATGGTGCAGTTGCACAATTGGTATGAGGGCACAGCGTCTGCTGTTGGAAGGCCGCAACGTAGCCTTGTATCGATCCGAATCCTCCGTTCCAGTCCAATGCCCTCAAGGGGAATACCCATGAAAAATGTAGTCCGTATCATCGCTGCATCCGTCCTGATTCTGGGCGTTGCGGCTTGCGCCAAGAAGCAGGAAGTGAAACCCGCTGCGCCGATGGAATCACCGCCGGTGACCGATACCAATCCTGTCGACGAGAGCGGTCGTTACACACGCGACAGTCTCGACAGCGACTCCTGCCTGCGTCAGCGCGTCGTGTATTTCGATCTCGATCGCAGCGAAATCAAGCCGGAATTCCAGGCGCAAATTGCCTGCCATGCGGCGTACATGCGTCAATTCCCGAGTTCGCGCGTCAGTCTCGAAGGCAACGCCGACGAGCGCGGCACCCGCGAGTACAACCTTGGCCTGGGCGAGCGTCGCGGTAATGCCGTGCAAAGTGCGCTTTCGGCAGCCGGCGCGTCATCGAGCCAGCTTACCGTGGTGAGCTACGGTGAAGAGCGCCCGGTGTGCAAGGAGCACGGCGAGGGTTGCTGGTCGAAGAATCGTCGCGTCGAAATCGTCTATACCGCCAAGTAAGGTCTGACCATTTTGACCCTGCACGCGATCATGAAACATGGCGCAGCGGCGGCTCTATTGGCCGTCGCTGTACTTGCGTCATCGGCGCAGGCTCAGCGCCTGTCACTGGCCGAACGTGTACAGGCGCTGGAACAGCAGGCGAACGGACAGGGTCGCGCGCAAGGCAATATCGATCTGGTCAACCAGATTCAGGCGCTGCAATCGCAGGTGCAGACCCTGCAAGGTCGCATCGAGGAGTTGCAACACCAAGCCGATGATTTCAAGCGCAGCAGCAAGGCGCAGTATGTCGATCTCGATTCACGGCTCGGTCGACTTGAAGGCACCGGACCGCGCACGCCCGCAGCCGCCTCGGCGGCACCATCGAGCGACAATCAACTACAGGACGTCGAACTGGGCGGGAACACAGCGGCATCAAGCACGGGTGACCCGAATAGTTCGACTAGTGCTCCAACTGGTTCGCTGCGACCGGACGAACTGGGTCCGGCGCCGGGTACCAATCCGGCATCGTCGGCACCAACCGGCGATGCGAACTCCGCCAGTGCTACCAGTCCAGCAAGGGAAGTTGATCCAGCAGCGGAGAAAGATACCTACGACGCCGCCTTCGGTGCGCTCAAGGATGGTCGTTATGCAGAGTCTGCGCGGCGTTTCCAGGGATTCATCGATCAGTATCCGCAGAGCGAACTGGCCGGCAATGCGACCTACTGGCTCGGCGAGTCGTACTACGTTACCCAGAACTTCCGCATTGCGCTGCAGACATTCGAATCGCTGCTCAGTCGTTATCCGAGCAGTCAGAAATCGGGCGATGCCTTGCTGAAGGTGGGCTACTGCCAATATGAGCTCAAGCAATGGGATCAGGCTGAGGCGACCTTGAACAAGGTCATCCAGCAGTATCCTGACACCCAACTTGCGCGGCTCGCGCAAGGCCGCTTGCGCGCACTCAAGCTCGAAGCGCATCCCTGATCTGCGCCAGCGTGGTAGCCGAGAGCGCCGACGTTGCGGCGAGCGATGCGACGCAATCGACGTCGCGTTTGCGTATCAGCGAATTATTTGTATCGATCCAGGGTGAGGCCGATTTCATCGGCTGGCCGACGGTATTCATTCGTCTGACCGGCTGTCCGCTGCGCTGCGTATGGTGCGACACCGAATATGCATTTCATGGCGGGCAATGGCGCGAGATTGAAGATATCGTCGCCGAAGTGGCGGGTCACGAGGTGAGCCATGTTTGCGTGACCGGAGGCGAGCCGCTCGCGCAGAAACGTTGTTTGGATCTGCTTGAACGTTTATGCGATGAAGGTCATGAAGTCTCGCTAGAAACCTCCGGCGCGCTCGATATTTCGGCTGTCGATCCGCGCGTGCATCGTGTCGTCGATCTCAAGGCTCCGGGCTCCGGCGAAGTCGAACGCAACCTGTGGAGCAATCTCGCTGAGCTGAAGCAAGCCGATCAGATCAAGATCGTCCTCTCCGATCGGCACGACTACGAGTGGGCGGTTGCTGCATTGCGTGAACATCGGCTTGATGCACGCTGCCAGGTTTTTTTCTCGCCGGTTCATGGCGCACTCGCGCCGCGCGAACTGGCCGAATGGATCATTGCCGATCGCCTGCCGGTTCGCTTTCAAATGCAACTGCACAAGATATTGTGGGGCGAGGAGCCCGGCCGGTGATGCATGCAGAGCGAGTCGGTACCAGCCGCGCCGTCGTGCTCGTCTCCGGCGGTATGGATTCGGCCGTGACACTTGCGCTCGCTCGCTCGCAGGGGTTCGCGTGCCATGCGCTTAGCGTTGCATACGGTCAACGTCATGTTTCCGAACTTGCTGCTGCCGCGAAGATTGCAGCCGCGCTCGGCGCGATCGAACACAAGACCGTCGATGTCGATCTGCGCAGCATCGGCGGTTCGGCCTTGACTGCTGACATCGATGTGCCCGAACAAGGCGGTGCGGGAATTCCGGTGACCTATGTGCCGGCGCGAAACACGATCATGCTGTCGATCGCACTCGGTTGGGCCGAAGTGCTCGATGCACACGATATTTTTTGCGGCGTCAACGCGGTCGATTATTCGGGCTATCCCGATTGCCGTCCCGAGTTCATCTCGGGGTTCGAACGGCTCGCGAATATCGCCACGCGCAGCGGCGTCGAAGGCGCTGGTGTGCGCATTCACGCGCCGTTGATGCGTATGAGCAAGGGCGACATCGTGCGCGAAGGAAAACGCTTCGATATCGACTTCGCAATGACGGTGTCGTGCTATCAGGCTGACACAGAAGGTCGCGCGTGCGCGCACTGCGACGCGTGTCGATTGCGCGCTGAAGGCTTCGCTGCAGCGGGTGCCGCGGATCCGACGCGCTATCGTTGATGCGCAGATGCCGTTAAACTTCGTGGCTGGTTTTCGTGCCGTCGCATGGGTGTGGAGCCGAAGCTCCTCGCGATCCGAGTCATTGCCGAGTTGCGGGATACCCTTTTTCCCCTTGCCCTCTCCCTAGCAGGAAGGGTGATAGTCGCGCGAAGCGCGGCAGCGTTACCTGATCAAAGCGGGCCGTTAGCTCAGCGGTAGAGCAGTGGACTTTTAATCCATTGGTCGATGGTTCGATCCCATCACGGCCCACCACTTTGAACACTGCCCACCATGTGGGCGGAGCGGACATGGGGGCGGAGCGGAAAGGGGAAATTCGATCCGCCCAATGTCAGCGCGATTGATTGTCAAGTCCGCAACAAATCTTTACTTCGTTCGTGGGATTCGGAGTCGTGTCTGGGTGTGCCTCGATAGTGCGCGGTCAAACCCCTCAAAGTGCAATTGAAATGTATTGACAACGTTATATCCCGAGCACAGACTTCGTCGCAATTCGTCTGACTGCGCGAAATTTTGATCGATACGCGCGACTGTCTGGCGGCAAACGGGTGGAATTGGGGAGAGAAGGTATGCGTCTGTTGTCGCGCCACGGCGTCGTCGGGCTTGCCCTGACACTCTTTGTCCTCGTCTTGACGACGTCCCCGCGCGATGCGAGTGCCGCAATCGGCACCATCGATCCGGTACCGGCTGCATCGCTTCTATTTCCGTATTTCGAGGTTGACCTCGGCAATGCTGCGGGTGCCGATACGATTCTCACGGTTGACAATGCTAGCGCCACGGCGATTCTTAGTCATGTGACCATCTGGTCCGACCGCGGTGTTCCGGCGGCGGCTTTCAATATTTATCTGACCGGCTACGACGTGCAGAACTTCAGCATGCGCGACGTGCTCAACGGCACGCTTCCGGCTACTGCGTC